>CANKKB010000034.1 GCA_947482555.1 Burkholderiaceae bacterium
CCAGGGGGAGCGCTTGATATTACCGCGCGGGAAATTGCCCTGCGCTTAACGAATAAATACAAACAACCTTTTTTAGTAGAGAACCAGCCAGGCGCAGGCGGTTTAGTTGGTTCGCGTAATGTTGCTAAGGCTAAGCCTGATGGCTACACTTTACTGGTGGCTTCAACTGGTCAATTAGCTATACATCCGGCAGTATTTAAAAATCTGCAATACAACCCCCTCACTGATTTAACGCCGATTATTCAATTAACTTCCGCACCATTTTTAGTTGCAGTCAATGCGGATTTCCCTGGAAAAAATGCCCGTGACTTGGTGGCCTATATTAAGAACAATCCAGGTAAGGCAAATTATTCTTCCACTGGAATTGGCACCTTGGTGCATTTATCAGGCGAAATGATCAGTATCGAAGGCAATAGCGGCGCCACTCATGTGCCATTTCAAGGTGGCCCACCTTCGGTAGCTGCGATCGTGGGCAATGATGTGCTTTATACCTCTACCAATATCTCTAATCCTTTGCCATTAATTAAGGCGGGCAAGCTTAAGGCCATTGCCACTACCGGCAGTAAAAGACCGGCTGAATTAGCTGATATTCCAACCATGCAAGAGAGTGGCTTTCCGAATTTTGAAGTAACCGTTTGGGTTGGGTTATTTGGCCCTAAAAATTTACCGGCCAACCTAGCCAATACGATTTATCAGGCGGTCAACGAGACCTTATCAGACCCTGTTTTAATCAAGAAACTAGCCTCGGTAGGCGATGAGCCGGCATCTAAGAATCCCCAAGAATTTGCCCAATTTATTGATAAAGAGGCAAAAAAATATTTCACCATCGCTAAAAAAGCCAATATTCAGGTGGATTGAGACTTTAATTTGAGGCTTGCGGGGCTTTGAAAACGGGGTACGCGCATACATTTGCCTCTAAATTATGTTAACGTTCTTGTGGATTTTTATATAAATTAAAACTTTTTAAAGGGATGGGAAAAAATGAGCGTAAATTTAATTAAGTCAAGTAGGGCCAAACATACTTTTTTTGCAGGTTTAGCCCTTACTCTGCTTTCTGGAAGCTGTTTTGCTGATGGCGCAGTGCAATGGGGCTATGAAGGTAAAGTAGGCCCAAGCAATTGGGGCTCGCTTGAAAAAGAGTTTGCTACTTGTAAAGTTGGACAGATGCAAGCGCCAATTGATATTCCCACTAAATCAGCTACTGCAGTTACTGCGCCTATTACTACCAAATATAAAGCCTCGGCTGGTGAGATTATTAACAATGGCCATACCATTCAAGTTGCGCTAACTGACGGTGGATCTGCTATGTTAGGCGGAGTCGATTATAAGATTTTGCAGTTGCATTTTCACACTCCAGCCGAAGAAAAAATTGATGGCAAAGGATTTCCTATCAATGCCCATTTGGTTCATAAAAGTGCCGATGGCAAGTTAGCTGTAATTGGTGTTTTATTTAATGTCGGAGCTGAGAATAAAAGCCTAAAAGATGTTTTTGCCAATATGCCCGCAAAAGAAGGTAAGGTCGCGTTGAAAAGTAATTTCGATGCTGCCAGCATATTGCCAAGTTCACTAGCCTATTACAGTTATTCGGGATCTTTAACGACACCTCCTTGCAGTGAAGGAGTTAGCTTCTATATTCTAAAAGCGCCAGTTGATGTATCAAAAGATCAGCTAAATGCTTTCCAAAAGGTATTTAAGATGAACGCTCGACCCTTACAGCCCCTGAATGGTCGCAAGATTACGCAAGGCAGTTAAGATCTTTTATGAATTACTACTTGGGTATGCATGAAAACCCTTGAATATTTAAAGCTGGTAGTAAAACATGAATTAATTGCTATTAAAGAGGCACTTATTGAGTTAAAGCTCATAGTGCTTCTTTTATTACTTGTTTTCGTCGGGCTAATTTATTATCTCAAACCTTTTCCAGAAAAAAATATCACTATCTCAACTGCATTTAAAGGGGGAGATTGGTATCAATTTGCTGAAAGCATTGTTCCAGTCTTAAAGGATTATGGCATTAGTCTTTCCGTTGTAGCTAGCGATGGGGCAATTGATAACGTTGAAAAATTAGATAATCCACAGAGTGCGGTTACCGCTGGCCTAACTTATGGATCGGCATTATCAAATGAACAAATAGCAGGCATTTACTCGCTAGGTAGCATCACCTATGAGCCTATTTGGATTTTCTATCATGAAAAACGCACCGGAAAAATTACCGATGTTAAAGATTTTGCGCGCTTTAAAGTTGGAGTTGGACCACCGAAAAGCGGATCTTATTCTTTGGCTGAAAAATTATTTGCAATCAATGGTATTCCAATTAATCAAGATAAAAACTTTCAAGCGGCTTCAATTGAGAGTAATTTGCAGCAGTTTTTAGATGAAAAATTAGACGTATTTATTTTTGTCTCTACTATCGTTGATTTGCCAGTACAAAAATTGATTCGTACCCCAGGTATCAAACTCTTTAATTTTAAAAATTCAGCAGCTTATGAAAAAAAGTTTTATTTTTTTGATGCGGTTGATATACCAGCAGGGTCAATTAATATCTTAGAAAATTTTCCACCAGAAAAAATTTCTTTAATTGCTACTACTTCGACATTAGCAGTGCGCCGCGATATGCACCCAGACCTGCAGTTAGCCTTATTATTGGCGATGAAAAATACGATTCAAGACTCGCAATTATTATTTTTTGCTAAAAGAAATCAGTTTCCTGCATATGTTGACCCATCCATACCGCTGAGCCCAGTGGCCCGAAAATTTTATAATAGTGGCCCACCCCATGCCATTAACTATTTGCCCTATTGGCTAGGTGTATTCGTAGACCGTTTTTGGCTAGTACTCTTAACCCTCTTTGCAGTTATTTATCCTTTATCGAAGTTAAATTTTCACCTAAGAAAATTTAACTATGCCGTTAAGGAGCGGGGCCATTATGAAGAAATCTTGGCAATGGATCGGCAAGTGAGTTGCAATACTATTAGCGCTGAGCAAAAAGTATTATTTTTAAAACGCCTAGATGAAATTAATATGATTATCATTCGACGGGGCGTGCCGATTGGTGAAGAAACAGATTATTATTTGTTTGTTAATGCGACCCAGTTATTGCGCTATAAGATGGAGCGGCTATGAAAAGAATCATTATTGGATTCATAGTGCTTGGGTTTTTTTCCAGTATTTTTGCGCAAAATGTAGCGATTCCACAATTGCCAAAAAATTGGAGCGGAATTGTTTCTGTCACCTCGATGGGCAATACCTACCAAACAAAAACAAATGGGGTGCCCAAAGATGGCGTAATGCCGTTTAATTCGTTTGATATCGCAGCCACTATTACAATTCTTAAGCAAGAAGGCCGGCATCTCGAATTGTTATATCGCTCAGCTAATTATGAGTCGCGTTATGTTGGTACTTTATCAATGGATGGCAAACAGATTCAGATTGCGTATCAACAGGGTTCAGGTAGTTATACCCTTGAAGGTAACAAATTATCTGGTTGCGGATCTGGTAGGGGTGGCAAAGGCACTTTTAAAGATTGGCTAAATAGTTATTCCACCTGGTGTGAAGAGTTTATTGCGCAGCCATAATTTTAACCAAAGCTTAATTGGAATAAGAATGAAAAAAATAGACATAAAAACGGCGTTAACTATTCTGTGCGGATTTTTTTGTGGGGTATTCAGTTTTATGGCATTGGCTGCCTACCCTGATAAATCAATTCGTCTTGTAGTGCCGTTTGCAACAGGCGGCACTTCCGAAATTATTGCCCGCTCGGTGGCAAATGCATTAACTACACAAATGGGACAATCTGTTTTTGTTGAAAATAAACCTGGCGGTGCAGGTAATATTGCCATGGAAGAAGTCAAGCGAGCCGCACCCGATGGCTACACCCTTATTTTGGGACACGTTGGCACCCTGGCAGTCAATCCGGCGCTTTTTGGTAAAAAATTGCCATACGATCCCAATAAAGATTTTGTGCCAATCACCCTGATTGCTAAAGTGCCCAATGTGATTGCCGTAAGTAAAGCAAGTCCCTATAAAAGCTTAGCTGATCTGGTTGCAGATGCGAAAAAAAATCCTGGCAAAATAAATTATGGTTCAGCTGGTAATGGAAGTGCAGGGCATTTGGCAATGGAATACTTCACCTCTGTAGCGGGTATTGATTTAGTACACGTGCCCTATAAAGGTTCTGGCGCCATGCTGACTGATTTAATTGGCGGCCAGATACAAGCAACTTTTAATGGTTTGCCATCTTTAATTGGACAAATTAAAGGCGGCGCTTTAGTACCTCTAGCAGTAGGTTCGCTAGCGCGCTCGAGCACCTTGCCACAAGTACCGACCTTAATTGAATTGGGTTACAAGGGGGTTGAAACCTCGCAGTGGTATGGGCTTATGGCCCCAGCTGGAACACCTAAACCGATTATTGATAGGCTACAAAAAGAAATTGCCAGGGCTTTGAAATCAAAAGATGATTCCAAAAAAATGCTAGAGGATGGCGCAATTTTAGTAGGCGATACCCCAGAGCAGTTTGATGTCTTTATTCGTGCCGAGCAAAAGCGTTGGGCGAATGTAGTTGAAAAAGCAAAAATTTCAATTGATTAATACCTGCTGATGACCATTGATTTTAAACAAGGGGTTTTATCGATGGGCAAATATGGCCTGTAATAACGCTTTCAGCCCAGTGCCAGAACAGGTCATCGAAGAGACTTATCAAAATTACCAGCCCTCAACGCGCCGACCCTACGGCCTAATGGAGTGGCCAGCCTTATTGCGAATGCTCGATCGGCAGGGCCCCAGCTTCAGAGAATAGGAGTCTTGGGGCAAAGTGCGCTATCCTTTAGCTAATTTATAGTTTTTGGCGCAAAAATAAACATGTCTATATATAGCAAATTTGAAAAATTGACCCTCAAGGCAAAGCTAACAATTAGCTTTTCGCTGATTATTTTTATGACAGCGATTTTAGGCGGTTTGTCGATTTATAACTATGGCGTTTTGGGACAGGCTACGGAGTGGCTTTATTCGTACAGTACTTTAGGCGTTAGTTCTGCAAAAGAGGTAAAGGTAGAAGTGCTCAATATTGGCCAAGATGTTGGTCAATATTTACTCGCGCCAACCGTTCTCAATAAAGAAGATCTGATTAAGTATCAAAATGAAACTAAAGCGAAGATTACCAAGCAAAAAGAGTTGATTAAAAAAACGCTAGTTGAGGCTGGTATGACCATCAAACGTCCGGTAGTGCAAAAAAAGTTTGACGAAGTGAATTTGTATATGGATTTATATTTAAAGCAGGTAGATATCATTATTGCTGCTTACGCTCAGTCACCTGCTAGCGCGACTAAAATTATTTTTGGCCCAGAATATATGGCGGCAGAAAATAAAGCGTTAGGCGCATTGGATGACTTTATTAACCTCAAGTTAGTGAGTGCCAAAGGTAGACATGAAGAGGCTCAGGCAATTAAAAGTAATTTGATTTACATCACGATTACGATTATTTTAGTAACCATTGTTGTTAGTATTTTTGTTGGTTACTTATTACGTAGATCTATTATTAGCCCCCTTAATGAATTAAAAAATGCGATTAGTAATTTGGCGGAATCGAAGTTTAATAACCACATTGGTAATTTAGACCACGCTGGTGTCATTGGGCGCATTGCTTTATCAACCCAAACGTTGCAAGAAAATTTAAAAAAGGCCTTGCAAGATATTAATGCAAATACCTTAGTGGTCAGCAGTTCTGCTGAAGAGCTAGCCGCAGTTAGCACCCAAATGAGTGCAGCTGCTGAGGAAACAGCAGCTCAAGCCTCTGAAGTATCGAAATCATCTGCGCAGGTTAGTGAAAATACCCAAACAGTTGCAACTGCTATGGAGGAGTTTAGCTCGAGTATTCGCGAAATTTCGATTAATACTGCCGAGGCTTCCAAAGTAGCACACCAGGCAGTTGATACCGCCAAAAATACTAGCGTGAAGATGAACAAACTGAGCGAAAGTAGTGTTGAAATTGGACAAGTACTCAAGGTTATTTCAGGTATTGCTGAACAAACTAATTTATTAGCTCTGAATGCAACGATTGAGGCAGCTAGAGCAGGTGAATGGGGCAAAGGTTTTGCGGTGGTGGCAAATGAGGTGAAAGAGCTTGCCAAACAAACCACTAAGGCCACAGATGAAATTTCAACCTATATTGATGCAATTCAGGGTGATACCCAAGAAACTCAAACATCGATTAAAGATATTTCTGACATCATTGCAAAAATTGATGATATTTTAAATACAATTGCAAGCGCTGTAGAAGAGCAAGCTACCGTGACCAATGAAATTGTTCGTAACGTTTCTAATTCAGCTTCTGGTGTTTCGGTCATTGCTGAAACTATTAAATCGGTAGCTGAAGCTTCAAAAAATACGACGATTGGTTCTGCTGACGTGCAGAAATCATCGGTTGAACTTGCCCAGGTTGCTGCCCAATTAAAGAATTTATTGGCGCGTTTTGTTTTTTAGTGCTCAATTGAAGGCGACTGTATTTACCGCCGCTTTTTCTTGCGGGCGCGGATATTCAAAAGCTCAACTACTAAAGAAAAGCCAATAGCAACATAAACGTAACCTTTGGGAAGGTGGACTCCCATTCCTTCTGAGATAAGGACGACGCCAACGACAGTGAGAAATGATAGGGCGAGCACCTTGATTGATGGGTGTTGCTGTACAAAATCACCAATCGGCTTAGCCGCAATGAGCATAACGGCAATCGATACTAAAACTGCGGCAATCATAATGGCAACATCATCAACTAGGCCAACTGCAGTGATAACGCTATCAAGCGAGAAAACAATATCAAGAATACCGATTTGGAAGACTGCACCCCAAAAGATCTTTTGTTTTTGTTCGGTAGTAATCGGTACTTGCACTTTGTCATGAAAGCTATCGTCGGCCGTTTCTTTGTCTTCGACCTCTAAATAGATTTCTTTTGACGCTTTCCAAAGTAGGAAAAAGCCACCAGCCAATAAAATAAAATCACGCCCACTAATAACATGACCCATCGCCGTAAAAATGGGGGCGGTAAGCCCCATAACCCAAGATAGACTGAGTAATAATAAAACACGCGTTAGCAGGGCAAATAAAAGCCCAAATTGGCGAACACGGCTTTGCATTTCGAGGGGTAAACGATTGGCTAAGACGCTGATAAAGATGATGTTATCGATACCCAGGACTATTTCCAGGGCTGAAAGGGTTAAAAAGGCGATCCAGGCATTGGGATCAAAGAATAGCTCGAGCATGAATTTAGTAAAAAGGTGGCAGTAAGTGGGGATACTAAGCTGTTTCCGTTATATTGACTGAAGTTGTCTATTTGCATATAGTTAGTAGGGTTTTCCCATGTAACAAAAAAGGGCGTAAGTAGGTATATTTTCAGATCAAAGTAAAGGGTAGCAATGGCGCATGGGAAGCAGAATAAAAATGAATGGAGAGGGCGAATAATGACTGTATTAACCGTCATATCATGCTCTTTTGGGTTTTATAACCAGAGCGTGGCGCAAAATCAACTGATGCCGGCTTTAAACTCTCAGCAATTGGATCAAATCAATAATCAGCCTCTGGTACCAGCCGTTCCAGAGCCAGCTAACGCATATGGCCCTAAGCCCAGTCAAATGAATAGAGGGCCAGCACCAGATCCCGATGCTATTACTGTTTTGGGTAGGCCTCTTTCAGGCCCTGGATCTGAGAAACCCATTCGTTTACAAGCCCCAGATGCTTCGGGAGAAACTAATATTCTGAATATCCCATTTAATTAAATTAAGAGAATGCAACTACAAAGGATTACATGATGATTAAAAAAACCATTTCGAAATCGACTAAAGCGGCTGTGAAAAAATCCCCAATGAAAAAGCCATCAGTGAAAAAATCACCTCTGAAAAAGGTCGCCGCAAAAAAAATGCCAGCTAAGAAGCCTGCGATAAAGAAAGTCGGCATTAAAAAGCCGACGCGCAGTGCAGCGCCAATGGCAAAATTTGCTGTTCAACCTGTGGTGCCGGAATTAAATAAAAAAGAGAAAAAGAAACGGGCTGGGAGAGTTCATAAGTCGGTGACGAATCGTGAATTTAAGATTTTGATCAAACCCTCGGGCCTTGATCGGCGTAATCGGATTGATGAGCTCAGTACTAAGCTAATGATTTTCTGTAAAAAACAGGGAGTTCACTTTACCCATCTAGACAATGCTACAACTGGCTTACGTACAGTGTATTTCTTTGATACGCCAAATGAAGATTTACGGAATCATAATTTAATTCTGCGGGTACGAGAATCACGCGAGGATGTCTGGATTGATGATTGGTGTGAAGTAACATTTAAATGTCGCGCGCGTGATTTGGGAGCTTCTTTAGTGTTTAACCCAATGCCATCTGATAAAACTAAATCGCGTGCCCGTTTTAAAGAAGAAATTTTGAAGGGCGATGCGATTGGAAGTCAACGTCAAATTTATTCCAATAATGCTATTTTAGATGCCGTACCTGTAGATGAAATTTTTGCGCATAGTTTATCTAGTGCAGTCACGATGTTTCCAACGCTAGGTAAGCTTGGTTTGCCTAAAAATACACCAATTGCAGTTGTTGGCGGGCTTAAAAATAAAATTTTAGAAGCCTGCTTACCATTGGGTAACTTAGTATTTGGTGCTGGTGTACAGGCTCATTGTGAAATTGCGATCTGGATGCGCAGTGTTGGCGAGCCAATCGTCGGTGAACTCGCCTTCTCTTATCATGTGAATGATAAGAATCGCAAAGAAGCAAAGGCCCATAAGCGCGCTGATAAGTTCTTTAACGCCTTACAGATTGAGTTTGCTAATTGGATTGAAGTAGGCTCAACTAAAACGGCCTTAGTTTATGGCAAGCCTGAGTGAGTAGCGAAAGCGCGGGTGCGCCACAAAGCCCGCCGCCATTAACAGTGTCGGGTGAAGCTCAACCGCTACCGACGCTGTTTGAGCTTTTTTGGCAGTTTATGGTGATTGGTGCCGTTAGTTTTGGCGGCGGCATTATTGCTTATGAACAAATTTTATTAGTTGAAAAAAAGAAGTGGTTAGACCTGGATGATTTTATGGCTACCTTAGCAATTAGCCAGACTATGCCAGGCTTGAATTCTGTCAATATGGCAGTGTTAACGGGTGATCGGTTAAGAGGCGTATTAGGAGCAATTGCGGCAGGCTTAGGCTTAATATTGCCAGGCGCAGCTTTTGTTTTAATTGTTGGCATTGCCTACATGGCTAAGCCAGATCACCCCATTGCGAATTTAATCTTGGCTGGTATTGCCGCTGGAGCGACCGGACTATTAGCTGCGATTACTTACAAGATTGGGCAAGGACATTTGCGCCATATTATTTCTTGTTTAATTATCATCACAACTTTTGTTTTAATGAGTATTTTTAAGTTGCCATTAATTGTTGTTTTGCTAATCATGGCTCCAGTTGCTTTATTTATTTATCGGCCTAGATAAATGATTAGTCTCTTAATTCAGTTATTTATGACTTTCGGTTTGCTGTCTTTATTGGCAGTAGGCGGTGGTACAGCGGTGCTGCCCGAAATGCAGATTGTTTTAAATGAGCAATTTCATGTCGACCATATGAAATTTGTTGAGGTGTATAGCATTGGTCAGCTTGCGCCTGGACCAAATATGATGATGGTAATTGTATTTGGCTTCCAACTAGCCGGCTTAGCAGGGGCATTGACAGTGCTGCTCTCATTCTTTTTGCCCTCGAGTATCTTATGTTTGACTGTGGGGCGCATTTGGGTACGTATCGGTGAAAGCCCCTGGCGTCGTGCCGTGCAAAATGCCTTGGAACCGATTTCAATTGGTTTAATGTGCTCTGGCGTATTTGCCGTTGCTAAGGCGGCGATTAATGGGCCAGTAAGCATTGGTCTCGCACTTGCGGTGCTTGCGACTTTACTTTTTTCCCGCGCTAATCCGGTATTTTTAATTTTAGGATCAGGCTTTATTGGCGCCACCTTAATGTACTTTACGAGTTTTACCTAAGTAACTTTAGCGGGTAAGACTTTGTTGGGATTGAGAATATTGTGGGGATCAAGCGCGGTTTTAATCATCTGCATGAGATCATGTGCAATAGCGCCTTTATGCGCGCGTAAATCACGCATTTTCAATTGCCCAATACCGTGCTCTGCCGAAATAGAGCCGCCAAATTTTTCTACCATGCTATAAATAATATCGTGGACGATTGTTTCATTCGCCGCATTAAAAATCGCGCTATCTACCCCGGCAGGTGCGGCGACGTTGTAATGTAAGTTGCCATCGCCAAGGTGGCCGAAATTAATGATACGTACCTCTGGATACTTTTCGCGCAGAACTTGATCGGTGGCACTAATAAAGTCCTCTAATGCAGAAAGTGGAATCGTAATGTCATGCTTTAAGTTAGCGCCTTCTTGAGCTTGCGCTAAAGTAATATGTTCACGCATTTGCCAAAACGTATTAGCCTGTGCAAGTGAATTCGCGATAACCGCATTTGTTGCTATACCAAGCTCAAGCGCCTCGGCCAAAATTGCCTCGACTAAATTTCGTGCATGCGCTTCACTTTCATGATCGGAAAGCTCAATTAAGACGGTGAAGGGCGGATTCTCGCCTAAGGGATTGCGCATTTGGGGGAATTGTTTTTCAGTCAGTGCAAGTGACTCAGCCGTCATCATTTCAAAGCCAGTTAATAGTGAGGTGGCTTTTTGTTTAAACAAATTCAGTAATTGAATGGTGGCGGGAATGCTGGGAGTAGCAACGAGTGAAGTCCATTGGCATACCGGCATTGGGTATAACTTTAAAACTGCGGCTGAAATAATGCCCAGAGTGCCTTCGGAACCAATAAATAAATCGCGTAAGTCATAGCCTGTATTGTCTTTGCGTAATCCTCGTAGACCATTCCAAATCTCTCCATTAGCTGTTACGACTTCAAGACCGAGGCATAATTCTCTGGCATTGCCGTAGCGTAGTACATTCGTTCCACCGGCATTGGTGGCAAGATTGCCGCCAATACAGCAGCTGCCTTCGGCACCTAGACTGAGAGGAAAAAGTAAACCCTGTTCTGCTGCAGCTTCCTGAATCGATTGCAAAATACAACCTGCTTCTACTGTAATAGTTTGATTATCTAAATCGAGCGCGCGAATTTGATTCATCCGTTTCATACTGAGCACCACTTGCGAGCCGCTTTGGTCGGGAGTGGCCCCGCCGCATAAGCTCGTATTCCCTCCCTGAGGCACTAGAGAAATCTGAAACTCCGCACAGATCCGCACAATTTGGGCTACTTCAGCCGTATTACTCGGCAGCAATACAGCTAAGGCATTGCCAAAATAACGTTTACGCCAATCGCATAAAAAGGGAGCCATATCTTCGGGCGCACTGAGTATTTGCGTTGGTGTTAAGAAGGCTTCAAATGCATTAATGGCAGCGCTGGATTTCATATATTCAATGGGTTGTATTGGCGGTAACTTTGTATCTATTTCTGTATATTAATGCTTAGCGTCTAAGCGCTTTTTTTTCGCCGCATCTTTCAGCGGTTTAAGATAAAATAATAGGGCTATAAAGGCTGCAGTGGCAAAAATCAATTCTAAAATAGCTAAATATCGATTTGCACCTGTTTCTGCGATCCGTACTAAGGCCTCAGCTAAGTAAATTAAAATTAACATTGAAGCGCACTGCATGATGTAGTTTTTACCTTGCCAAATACCGGGCAAGACTAGCAATAAGGGCAAGGCTTTTAAAATGAGCCACGAGCCGCCGGGTCGCAAGGGTGAAATAAACCACTCCCAACTAATGCATAAAATAATTAAATCGCCTATCGCCGCAGCAGCAAATAATTGATACGGATTTTTTTTTAAGATACCGCTGAGTAGGCTAGGCTTCATAAGCTATCAGTAGTTAAGCGAGCACCAATTTCATGGCGGTATTTGCCAGACGCTTGCCTTGAGCAATGGCAAGACGTTTTTCTGCGGCGCTAATCGGCGCCTTACCATCCGCATGTGCTAGATGACTGGCACCATAAGGGCTACCGCCACTAGTAGTACTCATTAAATCGGCTTCGCTATAAGGTAGGCCCATGACAAGCATGCCATGGTGTAACAGGGGAATCATCATGGTAAGCAGGGTTGACTCTTGGCCACCATGTAAGCTACCGGTGCTAGTAAAAACACAAGCAGGCTTGTTCGTCAGGCTGCCACTAATCCAGTGGGTAGAAGTGCCATCTAAAAAATATTTTAAGGCTGCCGCCATTTGACCAAAACGAGTTGGCGAGCCCAGTGCTAACCCACTACATTCCTGCAGGTCGCTATATTCAGCATAAGGTGCGCCGTCACTAGGGATGGCGGGCTCGGTAGTTTCACAAACCGCTGAAATTGCCGGTACAGTTCGCAGTCGAGCGCGAGCCCCTGGCACAGATTCAATGCCCTCGGCAATGAGGCGCGCTAAATCGCGGGTGGCGCCATAGCGCGAATAATAGAGTACCAAAATTGTTATTTCATTCATCATCATTTTCTAGTGTAAGCAGGCTTGGCCTTATGATACGGCGATGTGGATTGTTCGTAACCCCCAATTATGGCTCGCTTTAGGTAGGGAATTATGGCTGCGTAATCGCGACCATCATTTGCCTCAAATTGCGGCCAGCTTAGCCTTTACCACCACCTTAGCCTTAGTACCCATTATTACGTTGGGATCCCTCTTGTTGGGGTATTTGCCCATGATGGTACGGTTGCGCCACGCAACCCAGGAGTTTATCTTGCAGACTTATATGCCTGGTGGGATCAATAAACAGGTGCTACTGTATTTAGATCAATTTACCGCCAAGGCCAAAGGTCTGACTTTTATTGGCTCTTTGGGGCTGTTATTCACAACTATTTTGGCAATTGCAGTAGTCGAACAGGCTTTTAATCAAATATGGCGGGTCAAGGCTCGTCGCCCCATCTACCATAGGGTGGCGATCTATTCTGCTGCAACCTTTTTGGGGCCGATTTTGCTTGGGGTAGGCATTTACTTCAGTACTCTGCTATTAAGCGCTGCGGAGGGCTGGACTGAAGCCCTGAGTACGGGTTTGCAATTGTTGGCTACGGTGTTGCCGATTGGCTTGGCCCTAGCCGTTTATACGGTGGTTTACCGAGTTTTGCCCTACGCCCCGGTAAGTTGGCGGGATGCTTTGATTGGCGGATTCTGTGCGGCCTTGGTTTTCGAGCTGACTAAATTTGGCTTTGGCTTCTTTATTACCAAAACCCCGTTTTATAAAACTGTTTACGGCGCTTTTGCAATTTTGCCACTCGCCTTAATTTGGATTTATATCACTTGGTGGGTTACCTTAGCAGGGGCTGTTTTAGTGGCAAATTTACCTGTGATTCGAGCTGGAATTGACGGCGGCAGGGGGAGTAAATCTAGAGCCCCAAACAAGCCTAGGCAACCGATAGTGCATTAGTATTGCGGGAAGCTAGCCTTCGCGCTATATTGGTGTTATCTAGAGGAGGCATCATGAAAGTACGCGATATTTTGCGGGTCAAGGGCAGCGCACTCTACACAGTTTCACCCGATTTACTTTTACAAACTGCCATTTTAGTAATGGATGAGCACGATATTGGCTCAGTGGTGGTCATGGAGTATGAGAATCTGGCTGGTATCTTAACTTTCCGGGAAGTCATTCAAGCGCTGGCAAAAAATCATGGCGCTACTGCCGACTTGCACGTACGCTCAGTAATGAATGCTGAGCCTTTAACTTGCACGATGGATACCGAGCTTGATGAAGTGCGGCGGATGATGCTAGGCCAGCATGCACGTTACTTACCCGTAATTGATGGGGCAGTACTAATGGGGGTCATTTCCTTCTATGATGTGGCTAAAGCCATTGTTGATTCACAAGATTTTGAAAATACGATGCTGAAGGCTTATATTCGTGATTGGCCGCAAGCAGATTCTGGAGTTGCGCCAACTACACCGGCTTAGAATGCCATAATAGAAGTATGTCAGGAAATACCTTAGGCCTTCTCTTTTGCGTTACCACCTTTGGCGAATCTCACGGCCCTGCAATTGGCGCAGTGGTTGATGGTTGTCCGCCAGGCATGCCTTTGTCTGCGGCCGA
>CANKKB010000035.1 GCA_947482555.1 Burkholderiaceae bacterium
ACTATGAGTATTTCCAATCTCAGGCGATGCACTAGATATATCTAGTCGAAGGAATAAACTGGTTATAGAAACTATATTCCTATATATGCGTGAAGGGCCTGCTGGTATACCCTTGGTTAAGCAATGAATTGAGTATCGTTTCTCCCACAAGCGTTACTTAAAGTAACGCCTAAAAAAATACCAACTCCAGTGAACTGACCCCTAAAACTCGTACATTAATTTTATTGACTACACACCTTGATACACAGTGTTTTTTACAATTCTTAACTAGTTAAAACCACACAAAAAGCTTAATTACTACACACCTCGGTTTTTGCCCTGGTGTGTAAGCGGTGTGTAAGCAATTTTGACCACCTAATCGACCACTAAGCTCTTGAAATCATTGAGGTCTTTGCCGCAAGACCCCTAGGGCTTCTTTCTTATGAGAGCAGAAGCCCATGATAGAGCCATATAAACAGGGGGTCTACGGGTGGTCAGTGTCGATATGTAAGTAAATGTGTAATCAAATTCATGGATTTAAAAGAAGTATTAGTTCAATCTTTGGTTTAGAAAACCACAGGATTTTTGGAGCAGCCATCTAATACTTCGTTGCTCCAAATCGTTTTGTGGGGGATTAACGGGTGTTACTTAAAGTCACGCTTCTATAGCGAGGGGCAGCTAACGACCCAAAGCGGAAGTTCATACTATAATTTACTGCATGCAATACTAGATTATGCGCACCTTTAAGTAAATTGCGCCCCGTCACATGTAATTAAAGCGTCATTTAAATTCTTGCGCTGTATGCTGTTAATTCCTGATATGTCTTTCTTTAGACAATTACTTAAAGCTAGATTTGCAGTTATTAAAAAGTGATAAATTTAAAGGATTCTTTTTCAATGCGTACGTCCCCACACGAAATCGTAAAAATAGCATGTGGTCGAGACCATCTTGTTGCACTACTTTCCTCTGGGAAAACTTTGGCATGGGGTGGTATTGGTAGCGGAAGAGATCTCGGTGTCCCGCAAGATGTATGCTCAACACCCACTCCTAAAAACCGTCCAATCGAAATTAATACGAGCTATAAATTAAAATCTATATCCGCTGGATTCGGCATTAATTTGGGGTTAACTGAACATAACAGAGTGGTTTCTTGGGGTAATTCCTCTATCGGCATTGGTGGTAACAATCAAATTATTGCCCTATTGGAACCACGGCCTCTTGATCTCCCGGAGGCAAATATCATTGCAGTAGGCGAACATAATTTCGCAATTGTTGACTTGCAAGGCTATGTCCATACATGGGGTATGAATGTAGATGGAGTTTTGGGAAGGCGCACTGCTCATCTGAATGCTTCACCAGGCATCCTCCAGGACTTGCCCCCAATAAAATCAATCACCATGGGTCAAGGCACTGTATTTGCTCTATCAAAAGAAAATGTTTTATACGCATGGGGGAGTAATAGCGCTGGTCAACTAGGTCTAGGGCATTTAGATACCCAGTTCAGGCCAGCGCCCATTAAAACACCTATGAAAATCGCTTTCTTAGCTGCTGGTGGCACCCATGTTTTAGCGCTATCTACCGATGGAAATGTGCTGGGTTGGGGGAGCAATAATAAAGGTCAACTAGGGTTCAGCACAGAACCGTACTCATCGATACCCGCAAGAATCAATCTGCCAGAGAAAATCTCAGCCATAGCGGCAGGGTTGCATTTTTCTCTAGCCTTATCCAGATCAGGCAACCTTTACGCATGGGGCTGGAATGGATATGGTCAACTTGGTTTAAGTGATTTTGTAGATCGAACGCAACCAACGCAGGTTAAAGGTTTATCGAAAATTAAATCTATTTCAGCTGGACATACTTTTGCTGCGGCCAATACTGCCAGCGATCTCTGGGGATGGGGCAACAATAGCTCCGGTCAAATTGGTAGCACCAATCTAAAAGTGAATCATCCAAATTCATTTTTTGCCGTCGCTTAAGATCTGATATGAAACTAGAAAACCTCAAACCCGTTACTCGTCGTGATTTTTTACAACTTGGCTTTACGGTATCTGCTGGACTTGTTCTGCCTCAATTGCTTACTTCTTGCGGGGGCGGTAGTAACGGTGACTCTGGAGCATTGGGGCCTGTACAAACCTTTGTTCAGCCACAGGTTTTACAGTCTACTGCTGGAGTGCTGGACGTTTCGTTATCTGTGTCCTATCTTGACACCACTATTGGTACATCAAATCCATCCGTATCTCAAAATGTTTCGCTAAGAGCCTACGGAATTTCAGGTGGGCTAGCGGTGATTACGGGGCCAACATTAATCGTAAATACGGGCGATACACTGAGGATTAGGCTAAATAATGCGTTGCCACCCAATCCACCGCCCAACCCTTTAAATCCAAGCTACTTAGCATACCCAAACAATACCAATATGCATACGCATGGCTTACATGTGTACCCAGGCATTATTAGTAGCGGCCTTTATGGTGATTATGTTGTTGATGGGCTTGGGCAAGGAGTTGCCCCAGGAGATGTCCGTCAATATCAATACCAAATTCCGTCAAATCATCCTGCTGGGCCATTTTGGTATCACCCCCACCTTCATGGGGCGACGGCGATGCAAGTTGCTAGCTTTATGTCTGGTGCTTTAATGGTTCGGGGAGGTGTAGACAACAACCCCGAAATGGCTGCAGCTACAGAATTAATTTTTATGTTTCAAGCCCCCTATTACTCTGGTAATGGCAACAAAATTTACGGGGTAGCAAATGGAAAACTAGAAAACTTTTCTCAAGTTGCTGATAACCCGTCGGCTGGAAGTGTTGTGCTTATCAACGGCGTGCGTCGACCCCGCATCGTGATGCAAAGTGGCGAAGTACAACGCTGGCGCTTCATTAATACTCAAATTTTTAATCCTCTCAGCTTAAGCTTGGATGGTCATACCTTGCGTAGATATACGATAGATGGTTTTCCACGCGCCTTTTATCAAAACTTTTCTGCTGGCACCGGAATTAAGCTAGATGCTGGCGCCCGCTCCTCTGTGATCGTTGAAGCAGGACTTCCTGGCACTTATTATCTTCGCACCCTAAGTGTCAATGTTTCCACACTAGGCATTGTTCCCGAAGATATATTGGCGGAAATTGTCGTCGTTGCCCCCGCCAACCCAATGCCCATTCCCTCTGAGCCACTTGCTGTGACTGCCTTCCTTACTCCAATTACAGATGAAGAGCTGGCAGCCAAGGGTGGGATGAAACGAAACATCGTTTTTCGAGCTATTAGTAATGCCTTGTTAAATAATTCATTGCCTCCAAATGCTGCCAAACTCTCTCCCATAACGCAAGCGCCCGCAAGCAATCTTCTATCGCCAGGCTCAGAGATACAAGATTGGGTTTACAACACCGACCTTACCTCGGTAATGAATACCGTTTTTTCAATTGGGTCTGCGTCAACTTCAGCCTCAACTACTCCAGCAACCCCTACCGCAACAACAAACCCAGGCCAGTATTACCCATTTCAATCTGCGAGCGCAATAACTCAAACCGTTCCCTTAGATAGTGTAGAAGAATGGACGGTTTACAACATGAATTCGGTCGGACATACATTTCATATTCATGTAAATCCCATGTATGTCATTAAAATTAATGGGCAGCCAGTTACTCCATTTTGGTGTGATACCTTAGCGCTTCCAATAGGCGGCACTCCGTCGGTACCGACATCCATTACCTTCAGATCTCGTTTTAGAGATTTCACAGGCCCTTATGTAATGCACTGCCATATGCTGGCTCATGAGGATTTAGGAATGATGCAAGGGGTAACAGTTACTTGATTCATTGAAATACTATAACTAGCCCTTTTTCAAGGCAGGGAAAAAGTTAACTGGTAGTTAAATTCTCAACTGGCTGTTTCTGGCCGATAGCAGCCATTCCACAAATGAATTGGCTCGCGTTTTTCTGTGCTAAATTGAGTCCGTTAGCGTCTAGCAAGGCCTTTTAATCATTGGTCGTGGGTTCGAATCCGCCCGCCCTACCAGTGAGAATAAGGGCTCACAGAAATGTAACCTCTTTTCTTTTACGCAATTGACATGACGATGTCAGGTCTTATAAACCCCAAGCCAATTGTCTTTAGACTTTTTAGCTTGATACATTGCATTATCCGCATGCTTAAGCAAATCACTTGGCGAACTAAGATCCGCCGGATAAGAAGTTATGCCAACACTCAGACCTACTTTAAGAGGTTTACCCGAGCGCAATCGAATAGGCTCATAAATGCTCTTTTTAACCCTATCCAGAAGACCCTCAAACCCATTCTCTTCACCATCAATGAGTAAGATTACAAATTCATCTCCGCCGATACGGGCCACTGTATCACCTGCTCGGACACAATCTTTAAATCTTATCGCTACCTCTTTTAGAACCAGGTCACCAATATCGTGACCATATTTATCATTAATAGACTTGAACCCATCCAAATCCATAAAACAGAGCGCAAAGCTTTTACCATTCCGATCGCTATAAATAATAGCCTGTCCGATACGGTCCATCAATAAAAGACGATTTGGCAGACCAGTTAGATGATCATGAAACGCAATTTTTTCTAGAGCCTCACTTTTACCTTCCATCAAGGCCTCTTCATTACGAATCAAACTATAAGTTCGCCTTAAAACCGCTCCGATTGAAACAAACAAGATGAAACAGGCCAATAACAGCGCAATACTCACATCACGACGTAATTCAACCAACTCTTGATCAATTAAGGTTGATGTCATTTCTAGCTTGAGCCACCCAATAGGAACTCCAGCCTTTAACTCTAACCAACGTGCAGTTGATAAACTATCACTAACAATAATCTTATCTGCAGATGGAACAACAATCTTCTTTGATGAATAGATCAGCTTGATTGTCCCGGTCTTGGGATCACGTTGCATTTGAGATAAAATAACCCCATCGTCATCTGCCACTGTAATCGAGAGCATGTGAGGATCTGACATTGATTGCTTTAGGCGACTCTCGAGTTGAGCAAAGTTTCGGGCGATGACATCGCCCTGAATGCCGATAGCAATACCATCGGCTATAATTTGGGACGCGCCTTCACGTCCCGAGATGCTAATATCTCGTGCCTTTAAATCAAACACCCATAATGTAATCAAGGCTAATACTATTGTCCCGACCGCGATATATAAGATGCCCTTTAATAAGATGCGAGTACTAATTCCGGAACGGCGATACCCCTCAACCTTCATCTAGCACCACAAATTTCTCTAACTTCAATTTCTCTAATGGAGCAAAGTCACGCTGGTAATCAGATGAAATTGGCTGAGGAATTTGCACCTCCTCCAAAAGCCTCCGACCAGACTCACTAGCGCCAAGAGATATAAAGGCTTTAGTCACACTATTGCGTACTTTCAGGGGAACTCTAGGATTTGCAATAAACGGATGCGGAGCATATCCCGAGGTTTCATAGATGATTCTTAGGCGTTCTTTAAGGCTCACGCTGTAAAGTATTGTTTACACCGCCAGCACCAACAATATCACCCAATGCTACAGCACGATAAGCAGTCGCATGGGTTTTGAGATATTTTGGCTTTATGAATATACCCTGCTTTGCTAGCTCAGCCCTGATTAAGAGAGAAGCTGCAAATGCATTTGGCGCCGGAAAAGCAATTTCTTTTCCCTGAAGATCTTGAATATTTTTAATAGAGCTATCTATATTAACAACTAATATTCCAGAGAGCCTAGTTTTACCGTCAATGATTAAGGGAACGTAGCCTTTGCGTTTTTTAGCAATCACTTCGTGATAAGGATTCGCAAATGCAAAATCAGGCCCTCCTTTAAAGGGCTGTTTTTCAAAGGCAGGTATGGTCTCAGGAATCTCCAAATTGAAGCATTGGCCAGATTTTTGCCCAACATACTCCAAGATTGGCGCCCACTTGGCATACATCACAGTACCTGGCAACTGGGGAACAATAAGCACGCCCATCTCTTTAGATGCTGATTTATCGCCAAGGCATGCCGCCCATGTGTATGAGTTTGGAGCAAACAATAGTACAACCACAATATAAGCATATAGCCACTTTAAAAAAGTACTCATATTTCACCAAAGAGATTAAGGTAATTACTCAATATAATGTGACATTATCTTAAAAATACAGGATAAGTGATTTTATTTAAAACTTTTAAATATCCCCAAAATCTATATTTTAAAATAAAAAGGATATTTTCTTTACAACCCGCTCTTGTGCCAGACTTGATAGGGGTGAATTTAAAAGTGGGCCCGTTATTGAATATTCGGATTTTGAGTGCCCATATTGCCAGCGCTTTCATGAGACACCTAAAAAAAGTGGTCGATAACATGCCTGGTCAAGTTAATCTAGTGTGGCGTCATTTCCCACTACCCTTTCATGAGCCCCTGGCCTCTAAAGAAGCGGGTGCATCTATCTGCGCGTACCAACAAGGTGGCAGTGCCGGCTATTGGAAATATACTGACGCCATTTTTAAGTTAACTAAAGGCAATAACCAAGGTATCCCGGCAGCAAAAGGCATTGATCCTTTGCTGAAGTTAGCAACTGAGCAAGGATTAAATATCGATCAATTTAAATTGTGCATGGCTAATGATGCTGATCTGAAAAAACAAATCGCCACCGATATTAAAAATGATCAAGCTGCTGGTATCTCCGGTACACCTGGTGTCATTATTATTAACAAGGCCAACGGCAAAGTTAATATCGTTGCTGGTACTTTGCTATTGAAGCCGTTAAAGATGCTGTAAAACAGGTGATGGATAAGTAAGGATAAATAAATACCAACCCTGGGGTTGGTATTTATTTATTAGCGCTTTACTTACTGTCTGGTAATTTCGTGACAATCAGCTACTGGCCCTGCTGATTTATCAGCGGGATCGGTAGTTGCAGAAGCGAAAAAGACAGCTATTTGATTTTGACCGAGCATCTTAAAGGTGTAGGTCCCATCTTTATCAGCCATCGTGCCACTAACTAAATCACCGCTAAATGAGCCAACGATTGGCACTGTATGGTTGGCAATCGTAAAGACTCCGGCAAAGGCGCGATTAGACTGCTTATCAAATTGATATATCACTGTCGAACTCAGAAAACGAACTTCGCCTGACTTGCCGCCTGGGTAGTGACTTCCTCCCCCAATCACCGCGTCATTCGTTTGACCAACCCAAGTACCAATGACATTGGGAGCCTGTTTACCTGTTTCTGACATTTGACAATACCCCTTCTAATTCAAAATGATGAAGTGAGTCTTTATTTTGCCTTGATCGCGATCTTAATAAACTGATCGATAAACCCGCCCATAAACTGATTGCCAGCATGGAACATATTGCCAATTAAGCGTGGATCAATGGCTTCGATATCCTCAAGATCAACTGCTGAGTAATAACGCAAGAATTTATCATCGTTGGCTAATTGAAATTGACCAACAAAACAGTTCAAGTTACTTTGCAAAATCAAATCTTTTGCTTTGCTTAAACTCTTTGCGGGAATCTCATGATCAAGATAATAAATCGACATCGTAATTAAGCCGCTTTCTTCAAAGGTATTGAAAAAGCACTGATACTCAATTTTAGAATTACTAGATTCAACGGTTAACTCCCACTGCGCGCCATTACCATCGGGATCAATCTCAATCGAATCCTGAAAGCCTAAGCTTTTAGCCCAACGCATTAAAGCGTAGGTAATTGGTTGCAACTGCGATAGGGTTTCTAGTGGCTGATCAAAAGTTTCAATCTGTACTTTTTTTACTGCTGTAGCCGGGCTCGACTTTGCATTTGACTTAGCATTCGATCTAGTGGCTGGCTTCTTCGCTGCGGGCTTTTTTACTGCTGGCTTTTTAGTGGCAACGCGCTTAATACCTTTTGTAACCGCTTTTTTAGAGGCCATTTTTTTGCTTGGAGATTTCTTGGTGGCCATGGTCTTACTTTCTACTGTTGGTGGATAAAATGACTCACGCTATTTTGCACCATGATTGGGTATTGCCACAATACTCAAAAGCAGTTTATTTCACTCATTCTGGGGTTTCTCGCACCCTTAGCCTAGGGTTTCTAGCGGGTTTATTGTTATAGTATTTAGTCATTCCCTGTTTTAGCCCAAAAAGGATTGTTATGAGTACCGAATTTGTTATTTCCGAGCCAAAAGTCAACTCCATTCCAGTTGAGGGTGATAGCCGTCGCTTTCCAGTTAACCGCATCTATTGCGTAGGTCGTAATTACGCTGACCATGCCCGTGAAATGGGCCATGATCCCGACCGTGAACCGCCCTTCTTTTTTATGAAGCCAGCCACTTCAATTGTGACCGATGGCAAAGACATGCAATACCCCTCTTTAACTCAAGATCTGCATCATGAAATTGAAATGGTCATAGCTATTGGTATTGGTGGCTCTAACATTGCACCCGCTGATGCACTCAATCATGTGTGGGGTTATGGCGTGGGTCTTGATATGACGCGCCGCGATTTACAAGGTGAAGCAAAAAAAATGGGCCGCCCTTGGGATACCGGTAAAGCCTTTGATGAATCAGCTCCCTGTGCAAGTCTTGTGCCAGTTAGTCAATGCGGCCATCTCGCCAAAGGACTCATTAATCTCAAAGTTAATGGCGTGGTTAAGCAAGAAGGTGATCTTGCCATGATGATTTGGAATGTGCCTGATACGATTGCCTATCTCTCCACCTTATTCGCACTTGAGCCAGGTGATTTAATCTTTTCTGGCACACCTGCCGGTGTGGCTGCAGTAAAAAAAGGGGATGTGCTTGAAGGTTATGTCGCGGGCTTGCCAATCCTTAAGACGCGGATTGCTTAGTTAGGCACTTGATCATGCCAAAGCCGCCGTACTTTATTGCGCATCAATTCGGTCTCCAATTGATTGCGGCGTGCGACCCAAGTTTGCATGCCTGTTAAAGGCGTATTGGTTAAGGGAATTTCTAATGCTTGGTATCGTGTGCTAACTAAAGGATGTGGATGACCATAGCGATTGCGATAGCCATTTTGAGCAAATGCAGCATCGGGACTTAATAGTCTTAGTAAGTCAAGCGAGGAAGAAGTTTTACTGCCATGATGTGGCGCCATAAAAATTAAGCTTCGATTGGCCAGGGTCACTAAATCAAAACCTACGAATTCCGGCTGCTTTAAGTGATCTAATATTTCGGCTTCTGCCCGCTTCTCAACGTCGCCGGTCAACCAAAGTGAAGTCTGTGTATTTCGCACTTCTAATACACAGCTCATTTCATTAGGCTTACCCATATATTCGTGCGCATCAAAAGTCGTGATCTCGCGAGGATGCCAAATCCGAAATTCAATCTCATCCCACTGCCAATATTGTCCATAGCGACAAGGCAAGCTAAGAATATTTGCAGCCTGAATTTTTTTCAATACAGGGTTATGGTGCGGCAAAGATCCTATAAATGAGTTGAACTTCACGCCTTTGAGTAAACTAGCTACTCCACCCACATGATCACTATCGCTATGACTAATCACTAAGCGATTAATCGCGGTAATCCCTTCCCCACGAAAATAGGGCAATAATATTTGCTCACCTGCATCACTGCGTTTTCCCTGAATTGGGCCGGTATCGTAAAGTAAACGTCGCGTAGCAGTTTCAATTAAAACTGCAGTACCTTGGCCAATATCAAATATGCTTGCCCTAAATTCACCCGGAAATAAGTCTACTGAATTACGCCAAAATAAAGTAGTGCACAGTATTAGTCCTAAACAGCGGCTACGCCAATTCACATGAATTAGTCCGGGACGAATTGCTAGTCCTATGCCAACTGCCGACAAAAGACATGCCCAAATTGCGGGTTTGTGCGACCAAGCTACCGCCCAAGATAATGATGCGAGCCAAGTTAGTGCATGGCTTAACCATTCCATGCAGCTATGCGCCAAAATTAAACAATGCTTAGCAAGCCATTCAGGTAAAAATGCGCCGCTTAAAGCAAGTGGTGTCACTACATAACTAATTAAAGGAATAGCCAATGCATTAGCCAGTGGCGAAACTACGGATGCTTGATAAAACCAATATAAGGTAAATGGTAGTAAGGCAATCGTCACAACCGCTTGAACCCGACAGGCTTCACGCAAAGCAATGATGGCTCGTGTACGCCAAGACGACTCGAATTCTTTTCCAGTTGGAATACCCAGTAGACCTACTGACTCACCCATTGAATAAAGAATAGCTGCAACTGCACCAAATGACAGCCAAAAACCTGGGGTGTAAGGCGCCATTGGATCGATTAAAAAAACTAGTACTAAAGCCCACCACCAAATATCAAATGTACGAGGGACGCGTCCAGACCAAAGCGCTACTGCAACTACCCCCACCATATACATGGTGCGTTGAGCGGGAATTTGAAAGCCGGCTAACCACGCATAGGCAAATGCAGTGAAAAAACCGGCTAATGCTGCTACTTTAGGTATAGGACACCACAAGGGCAAAACACCTCTACGCCATAGTAGTCCAGCTAAGCTAGCCCCCAGACCAGCAATCATCGTGACATGCAAGCCCGAGATACTGATTAAGTGGCCGATACCAGTAGCATTAAATATTTGCCAATCTTCCTGAGGAATAGCATTTTGATCGCCAAGGACTAAAGCAATTAGCACGCCTCGATATGGTGCATCTGCGGGCACTAAGCGCTGAATCTTGTCGCGTAAAGACCAGCGCAGCTGCTCTACCATAGTAAAAAAAGACCAAGGTAGAATTGCAGTCTTTTCAATTAACAACTCACCCGATCGTACTGAACCGCTCGCGCGATATCCATGCTGAAATAGCCAGCGCTCAAAATCAAAGCTATGTAAATTTAAAGTGCCATGCGGACGTTTTAACCTAAGCTGTAGTTGCCAAACTTGGCCTGGTTTGATTTCTGGGATAGCTTGCCGACTACGCCAAGGCACTTGCCAACTTAAATACACTTTGCGCGGTAGGGGCAAAGAATTTACTTCTGCATTTAAATAGCGGTTAATCACAAAAGAAAAGCGGGCACTCTGAGCGTCGCTTTGGGGTAAGGCATTCACATAACCCTCAACTCGCAAATCGACACCTTCATATTGTACGGCAAGCTCGGTATTTAAGCGCTCGTAAACAAACCAAGTAGTACAAGCACAACCCAATAAAAATAGTAGGCTAATACCCAGTAAGCGGTGATAAGAAGAGAATTTCCAAGTAATGGCACAGCCTAAAATCGCCACTACTAAGCCAACTACAAAGAACTGCGTAAGCGCGGAAAAAAATAGTACGAGAGATCCCCCGGCGATCCACGCCGCTATGCCATAACGCAAAATCTATACAGCTTGGGAAAGATTTATATTGTTCAGTAAAGGCGCCCAGCGCGGTAACGCTTCAGCAGCATTTTGCCAAACCGCTTGAGCAAATTCGGCAGGCTCTAAATTACGTAACTGCGCTAGTTCCTTGGCAATACGTGGCATAAAAGCCGGTTCATTATCATGAATCCCCTCTTCTCTTAACCATGCTGGTGGTATATCTGGGGCATCGGTTTCAATCACTATCGCACTCATTGGTAAATCACTCACTAAGCGCCGAATTTGTAAGGCCCGTGGATAAGTCGCTGCACCACCAAAGCCCAACTTAAAGCCTAGCTCTAAAAACTGTTCAGCTTGCTGAAAGCTACCATTAAAGGCATGGGCTATGCCGCCCGTGATTTTTCTTTGCCGCAAGGCTTTCAAAATCGCATCTTGTGAGCGGCGCACATGCATGATCACAGGCAGTTTCAATTGCTGCGCTAAATCGAGTTGCGCCTCAAAGAAAAAAGCTTGGCGCTTGGGATCAAGCCCTTCGACAAAATAATCCAAACCAATTTCCCCAATCCCCACAAAGCGAGGATCATCCAGTGCTTTCTCTACAGTAGTTGCTAATACTTTGAGATCGGTATCTTGTGCGCGTCCTATATATAAAGGGTGGATGCCTAAGGTATAGACAAGTCCAGGAATAACTTGCGAGTACTGATGCGCTAAATCACGCACCTGCACAAAATCAGCTACCTCCACTGCAGGAACAAGAATAGCGCTTACTGAATTTTTTGCTGCCACCTCAACTACTAAAGGCAGGCGCGCCGCAAACTCAGGTGCGTCTAAATGACAATGACTATCGAGCCACATAGGGCTGCAAAATACCGTGATCTAAACGCAAAATACGGTCGCACCGTTTAGCGCGCAGCGGATCATGGGTAACGATGACAAAAGCGGTATTTTGCTCACGTGCGACATCAAGCATTAGATCAAATACAGCATCAGCTGTTTCCGTATCTAAATTACCAGTTGGTTCATCAGCTAAAACACAAGCGGGGTTGCCAACTAAAGCGCGTGCAACCGCAACGCGTTGGCGCTCACCGCCAGATAATTCACCTGGGGTATGACGCTCGCGGGCTTTTAAACCGACTGCTTGTAAGAGTGCGCGGGCCCGATCAAGCGACTCTTCCTTAGAAAGGCCACGAATCCGTAATGGCAAAGCAACATTTTCAAGGGCAGTAAATTCATCCAGCAGATGATGAAATTGATAAATAAAACCTAAACTGCGGTTACGTAAGCGATCTAACTTTTCTGTTGAGAGTTGATTGATATTCTCGCCCACTAAATTTACTTCACCCGCACTAGGCGTATCTAAGCCGCCTAATAAATGGAGTAAGGTACTTTTACCCGAACCAGAAGAACCCACAATCGCGACTTTCTCAGCGGCATTAACGGCTAAATCAACGTCCTTTAATACCTCGACTGCTGTTGGTCCCTTGCCATAGGTTTTAGCAAGGCCCTTTGCAGTAATGATCTTATTCATAGCGCAAAGCCTCGGCGGGTTGCACTTTAGCCGCGCGTCTACTGGGGTAGAGGGTCGCCAAAATAGATAAGCCAAAGGACATTAAACCGACAGTTAAGACATCGCTTAAGCGCACATCAGAAGGTAGCTCACTAATAAAATACACATCACGCGGTAAGAAGCGTACCCGAAAGACGGCTTCAATGGCAGGCACGATCACATCGATATTCAGAGCAATTAATAAGCCTAAGCCTACTCCCGCTAAAGAACCCATTAAACCAATCGCTAAACCTTGAATTAGAAAAATACGCTGAATTAAGCCAGGACTTGCACCCATGGTGCGCATGATGGCAATATCGGCTTGCTTTTGATTAACCGTCATGACTAATGTAGAAACTAAATTAAAGGTTGCTACGGCAATTATCAAAGTGAGAATAATGAACATCATTTTCTTTTCGGTTTGCACTGCGGCAAACCAATTGCGATTCGAGCGAGACCAATCCGTAACCCAGAGCGCCTGAGGCAAGAGCGCTGAGAGTTGTTGCGCAATTTCGGGTGCCCGTTGCATGTCATCGACCTTCACGCGTAGACCCGAGGGATTATTTAATCGCAGTAAAGCCGCGGCATCTTGCCAATGCAGAATCGCTAAGGAACTATCGTATTCATAATGGCCGCTATCGACAATGCCAACTACTTGTAAAGAGCGCATGCGCGGCATTACACCTGCGGGGGTTAAGTCGCCTTCGGGCACAATTAAATTCACCCGATCACCCATCCGAGCACCGAGCATATTAGCTAGCTCTGCACCAAGCACCACACGAAAAGAGCCTGCCTGTAAGTTATTAATACTGCCGGCAACAAATTGCTTGGGTATATCGCTTACTTGACCTTCTTCAGCAGGTAAGACTCCGCGTAAGGCTACACCGCGCATCGTGCCGCCACGACTCAGTAAACCTTGGGATGTCACCATCGGTGCTACTCCAACCACATGGGCTTGGGTCGCAACTTTTTTAGCCAAAGACTGCCAGTCACCCATGCTGTCAGCAGTCGTAATTTCAATATGGGATAAGACCGAAAGCATGCGATCACG
>CANKKB010000036.1 GCA_947482555.1 Burkholderiaceae bacterium
CTTTGGGGGTTGTTTTTAGTGGAGTGGTTTTTATTTGAACCTGCAGGCAACTGCAAATTTCTTACCTATATAGGAGTTTTACATGAGCAAAATTATCGCCGCTTTGGTTTCTGGTTTATTCGCTGTTACGGTATTTGCTGCTGAGCCAGCTAAAAAAGATGCACCTGCCGCTGCTGCTAAGCCAGCTGCTGCTGCACCTGCTGCTGCACCTGCCGCCGCTAAAGATGCAAAGGCTGCACCTGCTGCTGCACCTGCTGCTAAGCCTGCAGATGCGAAGAAGTAATTTTTACTGCTTTAAAAAACCCCGGTGCGCCGGGGTTTTTTTTCGCCTGCGTTTTCTTTTCTATTCTCAAATTTAGTTTTATAAGCACCGCTAGCTTAGCCAAAGGTCAATATTGGCACATTGTCATCAGGGAAATCCCTGTCAGAAATTTCGTATTTTTTTGTAGGAAGCTAATACAGGAATTCAAATTTAGCTACTAGCTAGCAAGAGGCGCCAATAAGAACCTCGCAGTTTTCTCATTTATAAAACTTTTGGTAATTTTAGGCTCTAGTGCTTTTGCTGTTCACTCCCTAGACTCTGCTTCGTTGCTTGTTTGGCAACGTCAGATCGAAAGGAGATCTCTTGCAAACAGAATCACATGGATTAAAGCGCCATCTCAAAGCGCGACATATTCGCCTCATGGCTTTAGGATCGACAATTGGAGTAGGGCTCTTTTTGGGTTCGAGTACAGCAATCAAAATTGCTGGCCCCTCCATTTTGTTGAGTTATTTTATCGCTGGAATTGTGGCCTTCATCGTCTTGCGCGCCTTAGGTGAAATGGCTGTGCATGAGCCAGTAGCCGGTTCATTTGCCGCTTACGCTAGCAGTTATGTCAGCCCATTAGCAGGTTATATGGTCGGTTGGGGATATTGGACCTATTGGATTTTGGTCGGTATCGCTGAAGTCACCGCAGTGGGAATTTATATGGGCATCTGGTTTCCCAATATTCCGCAATGGACTTGGGCGCTAGCATCGATTGTGTCAATGGGTTTGATTAATTTAATTGCTGTCAAAGTATTTGGTGAGTTTGAGTTTTGGTTTGCCTTAATTAAAGTTGTCGCGATTATTGTCATGATTGCCGTTGGCGCAGCGGTTATTTTTCTGGGTTACACCAATGATTGGCAGCCACTTGGTTTAGCAAACTTATGGCAGCACGGCGGTTTTTTCCCCAATGGACTTGAAGGAGTATTGCTTTCTCTCGAGATGGTTTTATTTGCTTATGTTGGCATCGAGATGATTGGCTTATCGGCAGGTGAGGCAGAAAATCCCCGTAAAACAATTCCGATGGCGATTAATTCATTGGCTTGGCGCATTTTAATTTTTTATATTGGCGCGTTGTTGGTGATCTTAGCCATTTTTCCTTGGAATGAAGTTGGTCAGCAAGGCAGCCCCTTTGTGGTGATGTTTGAACGCATTGGTTTACGTGAAGCGGCTGGCGTAATTAATTTTGTGGTCATCACTGCTGCCTTGTCATCATGTAATGCGGGTATTTTTAGCGGCGGTCGTTTGCTGTATGCCTTATCCGTGAATGGCTATGCCCCAGAAAAATTGACTGCCTTATCGGTTGGTGGGGTACCCCATAAGGCTGTCATTCTGACAGTTTTGGTGGCGATGGTGGGGGTTGCTTTAAATTACTTTGCGCCATCTGCAGCTTTTCATTACGCCATGGCTGGTGTGACATTTATTGGCTTAATGGTGTGGGTAGCAATTTTATATACCCAACTGCAATTCCGTCGATCCTTATCGTCAGTACAAATTTCTGCATTGGAATTTAAAACACCTTGGTGGCCATATTCATCGTGGTTTGCTTTGGCATTCATCGGTTTAGTTATCGCCATGATGGCAATGAGTGACTATGCCCGGGCTGCCTTAATTGTCGGGCCTTGCTTATTGGGACTTTATTTTGTCTTGTTTTTCGTATTGGGTTTACATCGCAAAAATCAACTGATTAAGGAGAAAATATGATTATTGGTTTACCACAAGAAGTGAAAAATAATGAATTTCGGGTTGGTCTTACACCCAGCAATGTTCGGTCTTTAATTATGCAAGGACATTCTGTTTTAGTTCAGCGAGATGCAGGTAAGCGTATTGGTTTTACTGATGAAATGTATCGCATTGTTGGCGCTAAGGTGACTGAATCCGCCGCAGAAATTTTCGCTAGCGCAGAAATGATCGTGAAAGTGAAAGAGCCGCAAGCAGAAGAATGTGCACTGTTACGAGAGGATCAAATTTTATTTACTTATTTGCACTTAGCCCCAGACCCACTGCAAACTAAAGCATTATTAGCATCAGGCGCTATTTGTATTGCTTATGAAACCGTGACCTCAGGTAATGGCACTTTACCTTTACTTGCGCCAATGAGTGAAGTTGCGGGCCGCATGTCAATTCAGGCTGCTGCGCATCATTTAGAAAAAACCCATGGGGGTCCTGGCATTTTAATGGCCGGCGTACCGGGCGTAGCGCCAGCAAAGGTGGTGATTTTGGGGGCAGGCGTAGTAGGACGTAATGCTTTGCAAATGGCGGTAGGCATGGGTGCTGATGTGACTATTTTTGATTGTGATATCGAACGTCTGCGGGCAATTGATGTCACTTATGGCAACCGGGTTAAGTCACTGTACTCTGATCCCAGCGCCTTAGAGGATGCTATCTATCAAGCAGATGCTGTAATTGGCGGAGTACTTTTACCTGGTGCCGCAGCACCTAAATTAGTCACGCGAAAAATGGTCGGCAAAATGAAGTCGGGCGCGGTGGTGGTCGATGTAGCAATTGATCAGGGCGGATGTTTTGAAACTTCACTACCGACCACGCATGCCAATCCTACTTTTGAGGTCGACGGCGTTATTCATTACTGCGTTGCCAATATGCCGGGCGCTGTGGCTAGAACCTCAACTCTGGCCTTAACCAACGCGACTTATCCATTTATCTATGCTTTAGCAAATCGCGGTTTAGTCGCTGCTCTAGAGTTCGATCAGCACTTACGCAATGGCTTAAGTATTCATCGCGGCAGGCTAACCTCTGCGCCAGTGGCGCAGGCACAAAGTTTGCACTATATCTCAGCTAATGAGCTGCTTGAGACTAACTCAGAAAGCTAACTATGCAAGCTAACTAAGTCACTTAACTCAGATCGCTAACTAAGGAGGATAAGGTTTCGTGAGCGAGGGTTTCAATGTGGATGGGGTAACCCTTGTGGTCACAGCCAACCATCATTTGTGCCCCCGCTTTCAAAACCTTTTTCATATCTTCAGTGAGCTCAAAGCGCATAAAGTGCACCGCGGAAGTTTTTTCTTCAGAGCTGCGCTCTAAATCTTCATCGGCAATTGCATAAACTCGGGGCTGACCTTCAATCTCAATGAAGACATGATTTTCAACACCAACCAATTTACTTAAGGCAATTTTGCGATCGGCTTCATTGGGATACTCCAGCATCATCGTAGCCTTGAAATTCGAGCCGTCTGGTACTAATGGGTTGTAGGCGTCAAGCTCATCTTGAATACCCGCGTCGTCGAAGGTTTTCTCAACGCGTAGCATTTCTTGAATTTGATAGCGCATCAGAAATTCATTCTCGAAAATCATCGTCAAATGATCGCCTAAATGGACTGTGCGGATACGTCGCTCTTCAATAGCCTTATGGCGCATTTCTGGCCGTTCCTTGTGATAAGCCTCGAGGCTTAAAAGGCTACTGCGGGTAATCATTCCCATCTTGGTTTTATCCTATCTTTCTTCTAGTTTACAGGCCATAACCCTTGGCCATGAGTGTTAATGGATGCGCCATGGGAATATGGGGCAAGCCTAACTCAGCCATCCCTTGCTCAATGTGGTGTCCAGCCAGCTGACAATCTGAACTAATAAAGTTAGGCTCTTCTTCTGCCATCCGTTTAAAAACCGGTTTACCGATTTTTTTCGCCATTTCATGAAATTCTTTTTTGACGCCCCAAGTGCCGGAGTGACCTGAACAACGTTCCACCACATTCACTTCGGTGCCCGGAATTAAACGTAAAGCTTCAGCAGTTTTTTGGCCAATATTTTGTACGCGCGAATGACAGGCTAGGTGATAGCTCACATGGCCTAATTCAGTAGTGAAGTTCGTTTTCAGTAAACCATCTTTGTGACGCGCTACGAGATATTCAAATGGGTCCCACATCGCTTCTTTGACGGCTTGCACTGCAGTATCACCCGGGAACATCAGTGGCAGTTCTTGTTTAAACATGAGGGTACAGGAGGGAATAGGCGTGAGGATGGCATAGCCAGCGCGAGCAAGTTCCGCCAGCTTCGGCATATTTTTTTCTTTATTCGCAGCCACCGACTCTAAATCGCCAAGCTCAAGTTTAGGCATACCGCAGCACGCTTCCTTCTCAACTAGTTCATACGGTATTTCATTATGTTGCAAAATTTTAATGAGGTCTTGACCGATGCCGGGTTCGTTGTAATTGATATAGCACGTCGCAAAGATCGCCACCTTACCTGGTGTTTTTTTTCCGTCGATGACTGGAAAGGCGGTCGATTTTTTGGCTAATTGGGTAAATGTTTTCTGCGCGTAATCTGGAATCCAGGCATCTTTATGAACCCCCATTGCACCTTCTAATATCAAGCGCGTCAGCCCAGTTTTATTAACTGCGTTGACTGCTTGGGTGACGATGGGTATGCCAGCAAAAAATCCCATTTTATCGGTGGCTGAAAGTACTTTGTCGCGCATCGTCGCTTTATCATCTTGAAAGTTTTTAGCTTTTTGGCGCAACATTAAATGTGGGAAATCAATATTCCATGGATGTGGCGGCACGTAAGGGCATTTGGTCATGTAGCACACGTCACAGAGATAGCACTGATCAACCACCGTTTGATAATCGACTTTATTTACTTGTTCGAGTTCACCATCGGGGGTACCATCGATGAGATCAAATAAGGCCGGAAATGATCCGCACAGGTTAACGCAGCGGCGACAGCCATGACAAACATCAAAGACGCGTTCTAATTCGGCGTCAATTTTGGTTTGGTCATAAAACTCAGGATTTTGCCAATCCAGGGGGTGGCGGGTAGGAGCTTCTAAATTACCTTCAGTCATTGCCATTACTTTATCCTTCAATATGCTTTTGATTGATGATGAGTGTATGATTCTTCTGCTTAATAGCCAAATTGTATTAATTAAAGATCTCAATAGTAATTAACTAAACACTCAAATATGCTCGATTTTTCCGCCTTCGTCATCTCAAGCGCGGTCGTTGCTTTGGCTGAAATGGGTGATAAAACACAACTCCTCTCATTGATGTTGGCAGCGCGCTATCCCAAGCAAGCGGGCCCCATTATTGGTGGAATTTTGCTTGCCACCCTCCTTAATCACGCCGGTGCTGCGTTGGTTGGTCATTGGTTGGCAGATTTATTGAGCCCAAATGTTATGCAGTGGATTTTAGGCGCGGGCTTTTTACTGATTGGTTTGTGGTTACTGATTCCAGATCGCCTCGATGACACCAAAGAGCAGAAGGTTGTTAATCGAGGGTGGCAAGTGTTTGTATTTACCGCAACCATTTTCTTTTTGGCGGAAATGGGGGACAAAACCCAAATTGCCACAATAGCTTTAGGCGCTCGCTACGACAGTGTGACTTCAGTCACCTTAGGTACTACGCTGGGGATGATGCTGGCTAACATTCCCGCAGTTTGGTTGGGGCGTAAGTTTACCGAGCGTATGCCAATTAAGGTGGTTCATGCCATAGCGGCGGTTGTGTTTATTGGCTTAGGGGTCGTGACCTTAATCTTTGCCTAAGCCTACAATACTAGGATGAAGACCGATTTACCATTAAGCTTTCGCAGGCTTGACTACACGCCCCCAGCCTTTACTTTTACCCAAGTGGAACTAGACTTTGCGCTCAATCCCGAGCGCACCATCGTGAAAAGTCGCATTTCTGTTGAGCCCACATCGGGCGATCATCCTTCCTTGGTGCTACAAGGGCAAGATATCGAATTTATTAGCTTGCGGATTAATGGCCAAGCCCATCGCCATGTGGAAATTACGCCTGAACTGTTAACAATTCACTCCTTGCCCAATGATGGTAAGGACACGTTTATTTTAGAAATCATCACGGCTTGTGTGCCAGCAAAAAATACTTCGTTGATGGGCTTGTATGTTTCGAACAGCAATTTTTTTACCCAATGCGAAGCCGAAGGCTTTCGGAAGATTACTTACTTTTTAGATCGGCCCGATGTGATGGCGCGCTATCGAGTCACTTTGCGCGCAATTGAAGCCGACTTTCCAGTGTTACTTTCCAACGGCAATTTAATTAGTACCGAACGATTAGAAAATGGCTGGCATAGCGCAGTGTGGGAAGACCCATTTCCGAAGCCTTGCTACTTATTTGCTTTAGTTGCCGGTAAGTTAGCGTGCGTAGAAAAAAAATTGATTTCGGCAAGTGGCGCTAGTAAATTGTTACAGGTCTGGGTGGAACCCAGCGATTTAGAGAAAACGCAACATGCCCTCGATTCATTGGTTCATGCCATTCAATGGGATGAAAAACGCTTTGGCCTTGAGCTTGACTTAGAGCGCTTCATGATTGTGGCGGTAAGCGATTTCAATATGGGAGCCATGGAAAATAAAGGCTTAAATATTTTCAATACCAAATATGTGCTCGCTCAGCCAGAGACTGCAACCGATGCTGACTTTGCCGGGATTGAAAGTGTGGTTGCACATGAATATTTTCATAATTGGACCGGCAATCGAGTGACTTGTCGCGATTGGTTTCAGTTGTCATTAAAAGAAGGTTTAACTGTTTTTCGCGATCAGGAATTTTCCGCTGATCAAATTGGTAGCGAATCGGGTAGGGCGGTAAGCCGTATTGCCGATGTGCGCTTATTGCGGGCGGCGCAGTTTCCTGAAGATGCTGGACCAATGGCGCACCCAGTAAGACCTGATGCTTATCAAGAAATTAATAATTTTTATACGGTGACGATTTATGAAAAAGGCGCAGAAGTTGTGCGCATGTACCAAACCTTATTAGGTCGTGACGGGTTTCGTAAAGGTATAGACCTGTACTTTGAGCGTCATGATGGGCAAGCGGTGACTTGCGATGATTTTTTAGCGGCCATGGCAGATGCCAATGGACGTGATTTAAGTCAATTTGAATTTTGGTATAGCCAAGCTGGCACGCCGCGGGTAAGAGTAAAAGAGAACTACGACTCGAGCACGCAGCAATTCCAATTAACGCTCGTACAAAGTTGCTCTACCAGTGCATCACAAGTCGAGACCAAGCCATTTCTAATTCCTTTGCGTATGCGCTTATTTGTAGCGTTAGGGAATCAATTAACACCGTGCGGCGCAGAACGGTTATTGGAATTAACGGCTACGACGCAAACTTGGACTTTTCATGATGTGCCACAGCGGCCAATACTGTCGTTAAACCGGGGGTTTTCTGCACCCATTATTTTAGATTTTGCGCAAAGTGAAGCAGATTTGTTACTGCTTTTAGCGGGTGACGATGATCCCTTCAGTCGGTGGGAGGCTGCACAGAAATTGGCTGTGGAACTCATCTTAGCTGGACGTTTGCCAGATGCGCATTTAATCGCAGCTTATCGTTCTATTCTGATCGACCCTGACTTGGATCCCGCCTTTAAAGATTTGGTCTTTTCTCTACCCGCTGAAAGTTATTTATATGAACAATGCGCAGCGATTGAGCCTTTGCAAATTTATGCGGCAAGGCAAGCCTATCGCCTTGCTCTAGCCAAATCGTTGCAGCCCGATTGGCTCAGCGCATATCAGCTAATGCAAATACCTGGACCTTACTCGCCTGATTCGGTTAGCGTGGGTAAGCGCGCCTTAAAAAATCTTGCCTTATGCATGTTATTGCTCGCTGAACCACAAGGGGTAAGTGTTCAGCAGTTGGCCCTCGATCAATATCAGCAAGCCAACAATATGACCGATCGTTATGGCGCGCTCGCAGCGTTATTGTTACAGGGGGCACCTAAAGCGATCGATTGCTTAGCTGATTTTTATCAGCGCTTTGCTGATAACCCGCTAGTGATCGATAAATGGTTTGCTTTACAGGCAATGTGTTCGCTTGAAGCTCCTTTGGAACGCGTCCGCAGTTTACGCAATCATCCTGCTTTCAAAATGACTAACCCCAACCGGGTACGCAGCTTGATTCATACTTTTTGTATGGCAAATCCAGCCGGGTTTCATCAATGGAATGGTGGGGGCTATGCCTTTTGGGCCGAAGCCGTGTTAGAGCTCGATTTAATTAATCCGCAAGTAGCGGCCCGCTTGGCGCGCGCTGCAGATCGTTGGCGTTCCTTTGCCGAACCCTATCAAAGTAAGATGCGGGCAGCTTTAGAACAGGTAGCAGCGAACCCTAAGCTCTCGGCTGATGTCCGAGAAGTAGTGAATAAAGCTCTAGAATAAGACCATGAATTTTAAATCCTACTTAGCCACACTGCGTGTTCAAGACCAAGCTTTGCCGGATGGATTGCAGGAGCTGTTATTAGCCTTAAGCCATGCTTGTATCGGTTTGAGTCAGTCGGTTTCCCAAGGCTCCCTCATTGGCTTGTTGGGCTCAGCCGGCACTGGCAATGTGCAGGGTGAAGTGCAACAAAAGTTAGATGTGATTGCCAATGACACTTTAATTGCTGGACTGAGTGGGTGTAGCGCTTTAGCTGGTATTGCCTCAGAAGAAATGGAATTACCAATTCCAGTGGGTTCAGGGGAGGGCAGCTACTTAGTCTTGTTTGATCCGCTCGATGGTTCTTCTAATATCGACGTGAATGTATCCATCGGTACAATTTTTTCTATTTTAAAAAAACCTACTCCCAATGCACCGCTAGAGACAAATGATTTTTTGCAAGCAGGTTCTCAGCAAGTAGCAGCGGGGTACGTAGTGTATGGCCCGCAAACGACTTTAGTCATGAGCTTAGGCGCGGGTGTTGACCTTTTTACGCTGGATCCCTTAACAGACCAATTTATGTTGACTAAACAGGGCATCAGCATTCCGCAAGCGGCCAAAGAATTTGCCATCAATATGTCGAATTCGCGGCACTGGGCCAAACCAGTGCAGCGTTACATTGAAGAATGCCTAGCTGGAATAAGTGGTACGCGCCAAAAAGATTTCAATATGCGTTGGATCGCCTCGATGGTTGCCGATGTGCATCGCGTCTTGATGCGAGGCGGTGTATTTATGTACCCCTGGGATCAGCGCGAGCCCAATAAGCCGGGTAAGTTGCGCTTGATGTATGAGGCAAATCCGATGAGTTTTTTAGTCGAACAGGCTGGCGGACAGGCGATCGATGGCAAACAGCGTATTTTGGATATTAAGCCGACCGCGCTTCATCAGCGGGTATCCGTGATGCTGGGCGCAGGCGAAGAAATTGAACGCTTACGTACCTATCATTTAGCCTAAGATTTATTTAACACTTTGGCCTAAGCTAAAATTTCTACTAGCTTTAAGCCGGAATAGCTCAGTTGGTAGAGCAGCGCATTCGTAATGCGAAGGTCGGAGGTTCGATTCCTCTTTCCGGCACCACTTAGCAGCACCATTTAGTTCTAATTTCAATATACTATTGCTTATGCACATCAGCATATATACAATCATCAGCGTTTTATTCTGCATAGGAAAGTAAATTGCCATGAAAGTCTTAACACTTTTTTTTATCCCCTTATTTTTAATGGCCTGTGCTGGGGCTAATGTAAAGCCGATTGTTGATATGCAAGGCGTCAATCAGGCTAAATATGATGCTGACTTACAGCAATGTCAGGCCTATGCAACTCAGCAAGATGGAGCAGCAAAATCTGGCCTTACTGATGCGGCCATGGGCGTAGCCGCTGGTGCTTTATTGGGGCTAGTTGCTGGCGGTACCGGCTCTAATATTGCTCAGTCTGCAGGTGTCGGTGCCATTGTTGGTGGTGGCTATGGGCTTTATCAGGGCAATAAGGCCCAAGAGAATATCGTGATGACCTGTCTGAGAGGCCGTGGGTATAAGGTCCTTAATTAAAGTTACAGCGTAAGATATAAGGGTTTTTACTAGGTATTGCTCATTCCTAGACCAAGAAATTTGCTTTATTGATGTCGGTCAACAAAAGATTCCCGGTTTTAATGAAAAATCAGTGCATCAATTTTTAGAAGCCAAGGTAAGATTGGGTTCTTACATTTTCAAATTTGGAGCAATCACATGAAACAGCGCAACAGAGTTTTTTTAGGTTTGGCTATTGCATTTACAGCTCTCACTGTTAGCCCTGTATGGGCAGCTTGGGAACCAACTAAACCAGTTGAATTTATTATTCCTGCGGGCCCTGGTGGTGGCGCTGATCAAATGGCGCGAATGATTCAAGGCATTATTACAAAAAATAATTTAATGAAGCAGTCGGTTATTCCAGTAAACAAATCAGCTGGCGCGGGCGCGGAAGGATTTTTGGCCATGGTAGCGGCTAAAGGCGACCCGCATAAAATTGTGATTACGCTCTCCAATTTATTTACCACTCCCTTAGCTACTGGTGTTCCCTTTAATTGGCGGGACATGACGCCTGTAGCGATGATGGCGCTTGATCAATTTGTCTTGTGGGATAACGTCGATAAGCCTTATAAAACTGCGAAAGAATATATCGATGCGGCCAAGGCAGCTGGTCCAGGCAAATTTAAAATGGGCGGCACTGGCTCAAAACAGGAAGATCAAATTATTACGGTTGCCTTAGAAAAAGCTACTGGCGCTAAATTTACCTACATTCCTTTTAAGGGCGGCGGCGATGTGGCAGTGCAGTTGGTTGGTAATCATATTGACTCCTCAGTAAATAACCCGATTGAGGCAGTCGCACAATGGCGTGCAGGTAAATTGCGGGCCTTATGCGTATTTGATGAAAAGCGTATGCCATATAAGGACAAAATTACCCCTACGCAGTCTTGGTACGACGTGCCAACCTGTAAAGAAGTTGGTGTACCCACCGACTATGTGATGTTGCGCGGTATTTTTATGTCGCCTGGAGTTTCGCAAGAGCAGGTCGATTACTTCATTGGCGTTCTCAAAAAGGTACGTGAGACTCCAGAGTGGAAGAAGTTTATGGCTGATGGCGCTTTTAACCAAACCTTTATGACTGGCCAAGAATATGTTAATTGGCTTGGTAAAAATGAAGCCTTACATGTGAAGTTAATGAAAGAAGCCGGCTTCATTGCGCAATAATTATTGTGGTTATCCAATAAGACTTCTGCTTAGCATTACAGAAGTCTTATTTCTATTTTAATTACCTTTTATATTTAACTAAGTTATGTCTGAACCCTCTAAGCAAGAAATGGTTGTTAGCGTTAGAACGATGGAAATTATTACTGCCTTACTATTTTTAGTATTTGGTTTTGTGGTGATGACTGGCAGTATTAAGCTAGGCGCTTCGTGGGGCAGTGACGGCCCACAATCGGGCTACTTTCCTTTTTACATTAGCTTAATTATCTTGCTTTCAAGTACGGTTACCTTATATCAGGCGGTGTTTCAAAATAAGGAAAAAAAACAAGAGGCGTTTGTTGACAAAGAGCCATTTCGTCAAGTGATGGCAGTATTTATTCCTGCCCTAGTCTTTATTTTGGGTGTGCAACTGATTGGTATTTATGTTTCAGCTGCGATTTATATTGCCGTCTTCATGGTTTGGTTAGGCAAGTACGCTTATTGGAAAGCCATTGCTGTTGGTCTAGGAGTGAGCATAGCGCTCTATGTTTTATTTGAGGTTTGGTTTCAGGTGCCGCTGCCACGTGGTACTTGGTTTAACCCCCTAGGTATTGTTGGCGTGCAATAAAGCAAAATTTATAGATAAAACATAGCACTGCATATTTAGGAGTTTACGTTGGAAGAAATTAATTTACTGTTTCAGGGCTTTGCAGTTGCAATGTCACCCTTTAATTTATTGCTGATGCTGGTTGGCGTAACTTTGGGCGTGATTATTGGCGTATTACCAGGCTTGGGTGGCGCAAATGGTATTGCAATTTTATTGCCACTAACATTCACGATGCCGCCTACCTCGGCCATCATCATGCTCTCTTGTATTTATTGGGGCGCTTTATTTGGCGGGGCGATTACTTCAATTTTGTTTAATATTCCTGGCGAACCTTGGTCAGTGGCAACTACCTTCGATGGCTACCCAATGGCGCGCAATGGTAAAGCAGGCGCCGCCTTAACTACCGCTTTTACTTCTTCTTTTGTGGGTGCTTTTTTTGCGATCGTGATGATCACATTCTTGGCGCCCTTAGTCGCCAAGTTTGCCTTGCAATTTGGGCCACCTGAATTTTTTGCAGTTTATTTTTTAACCTTCTGTAGTTTTGTGGGAATGAATAAAGGCTCACCGTTCAAAGTGATTTCTGCAATGATGCTGGGGTTTGCTTTAGCTACAGTTGGTATGGATACGGTCACAGGACAATTGCGTTTAACGTTTGGTAATCACGAATTAATGCGTGGTTTTGACTTCTTAATTGCAGTGATTGGTTTATTTGGCATTGGCGAAATCCTCTTGTCGATGGAAGAGGGCTTGTCTTTCTCTGGCGCGACTGCCAAAATTCGCAGTCAAATTGTCTGGGAAACATGGAAACAATTGCCAAAATATTGGGCTACCTCATTACGCAGTTGTTTAATTGGCTGCTGGATGGGCATTACCCCTGGTGGAGCAACTCCCGCTTCTTTTATGTCTTATGGCGTGGCAAAACGGGTTTCTAAGCGTGGCGAAAACTTTGGCAACGGTGAGATGGAAGGCATTATTGCTCCCGAAACTGCAGCGCATGCTGCCGGTACAGCCGCCTTGTTGCCGATGCTCTCCTTAGGTATCCCAGGCTCGCCAACGGCAGCTGTATTGTTGGGTGGCTTATTAATTTGGGGTCTGCAGCCAGGCCCACTCTTATTTGTTGAGAAACCAGATTTTGTTTGGGGCTTAATTGCTAGTATGTACTTAGGCAATTTAGCGGGTTTATTTGTGGTCTTAACCTGTGTGCCTTTATTTGCTTCTATTTTGCGTATTCCCTTTTCAATTATTGCCCCCATCATTATTGTGATCTGTGCTGTTGGCGCATATACCGTGCATAACGCGACTTTTGATGTTTGGCTGATGATGGGCTTTGGGGTGTTGGGCTATATCTTCAAGAAACTCGATTACCCGATGGCGCCGATGGTATTGGCGTTAGTGTTAGGCGATCGAGCTGAAGACTCCTTCCGGCAGTCGATGCTGATGTCTCAAGGAAGCTTAGAGATCTTTTTCTCAAATTACCTAGTTGGCTCGATTACCGCTTTGGCTTTGGGTCTTTTGCTATGGCCTTTAGTTGGCAAATTGACCAAAAAACGGGCTGTTCAAGCGGGCACCAGCTAGGTAATTAAGCCCTTCCAGCCCATAGCGCCCCCATCAGCTCCCTAGAGACAATAGCCCTTTTTGGGCTATTGGTCCTTTATCTATATAGGTATATCCCCTAGGTAGATTTCACCCAAAATCTGTAAAATTTAGTTGACAAGTCAATGTGTAATTTTTATATTACACATGTAGTCAAAGTGGTTTTAAAGTTTCATGGAAGTCGCTTTTAGTCATAAAACCCTCGTGCGGGTTTGGCACGAAAGTAGTTCGTTCGATGGGAGACAAAACAATGTCAAACGGAAATGTAAGCCTAACCGGCTTAAATGATGCTGAATCGGAAGAGTTGCACCGTAATCTGATTCAAGGGACCCAGTTTTTCGGCATGATCGCAGCTCTTGC
>CANKKB010000037.1 GCA_947482555.1 Burkholderiaceae bacterium
AATTCTTTAACCGTAACAGCTGCCACCACGATTGCCATCAACGATAGCGTAGGATCCTTATTGGGATCTGATGGTGTATTACATGGCCTTAATTCACTGGTAATTACTGCACCACGAATTGAATTAACCGCAGATATATTAACTAAATATCGTCAAACGTATACAGGTGCAGTATACGTAGGTGATAACGGTAATGAAGGGTTCTTGTTAGATAAATACATAACAGACGTTGGTTTAAATCCAACCGTAGTACAAAATTCGTTGGATGGTAAAAATCGCGTTAATGCTAGAACCTTGATCTCAGAAGACCCCTCGGTTGCATTTGTGGGAAGTATTAACGATTTAACTACCTCGGGATCAGCCGCAGGTCATAACCATTCTTTATACGTCGCTGCAATTTCTCACGATGCTGATGCCTCTTTACTTGATCCACCAACAATTTCGGCCGGGTCAATTGGTGATATTTCAAGACCTTACAGCGTTGAATTTAGAACCTTGATTTTTGGTGATTCAACGCCTACCGGCACAGTTACCAGTGGCAGTATTACTACCATTGCTGCTTCAACTCTAAGTTCAGGCGCTGGATTAAGCTCGATTCCAGGTAGCGGATATCCAGTAGCGCCAGGTAGCGATTATCAAGTAGCGCCAGGTAGCGGTGGGTCTGGTAGTTTAAGTGGCAGCTTAGACGGCTTGATTGGTACGGTAGGTATCAGTGGCATTGCTAACAATGGCGGACAATCTGAGTCTGGTACGAATTCGATTAATTTAGGTATTAACCAAGCCAGTCAAATTGGATCAGATCAAATGTCAGCGGGAATATTACAGTCGCTAATATTAGCTAATAATAATTTTGAAGTTGCTAAAATGATTTTTGATCCCAATGCCGGCGTTTCAGTTTCAATGGTTGAAGCAGAGGATAATGTAAACCTTAAATCTCCCACTTTAAAAGGGGATCAATTAAGAAATAATCCCGATAAAAAAGATGCTTCTATGTCTTTAGATAAGACTAAGGAAAAAAAGATTGGCAAGAAAAAAGGCGATGATACTGAAGAGGATGACCAATAATGACTATCAAACAATTTAACGGCAGCTATCTCACGCAAGAAGATCGCTTACTCTTTCGTTTTAATACGATCGATGATGCAGAGTACCGTTTCTGGTTTACGCGCCGGGTTACTTTATTCATCTTGGGTGCAACCACCCATCTTCTCACTAAGCATTTAGAAAAAACCCATTCACCTGAAACTGCCGCAGCAATTACTGAATTTCAAAAAGAAGCCTTAAAAGAACAGGTAAGTAAGCAGGGGGTACAGCAAGGGGAAGTAAAAGGCGAGCAGGGCGGACAAGTCGGTGTTGAAGCGTATCAAGCAGCTAGCAATTACCCCATTGGGGCTGATCCATTATTGGTGATGGATGTGAACTGCGAATTAAGTAAGGATGGTGAGGCCGACGTACTATCGATGGACTTTATTTTGCCTGGTGGGGCTAACCTTAATTTAAAGCTAGGCGGACCCACTTTACAAGCCATGTGTCTTTTATTGGATCAGTTGCGCGAAAGTGCGGGTTGGGGTGCGCCATTTACGATCGGCAATCTTGTGGGGCAACCAGCAGCAGAGCTCAATATTGGCCCCAATGAAATTGCCAATAAACCCAAACTGCATTAATTAGAGCTTATTTCGCGCTAGAATAGGCGCCTTAAATAGTAAAGATAGGGCCGTATGAAACGAATCATGTTGTTGGCTAAATTACATCGGGTAGTGGTTACCGAGGCCGATTTGCATTACGAAGGCTCTTGCGGTATCGATGAGGATTTGCTCGATGCCGCTGAGATGTATGAGTACGAGAAGATCGAGCTCTACAACATCAATAATGGTGAGCGGTTCTCAACCTACATTATCAAAGCCAAGCGGGGCTCTGGTGCAATTGCTTTAAATGGTGCTGCCGCTCGCAAAGCGCATGTTGGCGACCAGCTGATTATTTGTACTTATGGGCCACTTGATAACGCTGAAGCCAAGTTGCATATTCCTAAGGTGATTTTGGTCGATGAGAAAAATCGGATTAAAGAAATTAAAAAGATTACACGTTAATTAAAACGGTAATTTTGCGTCTGGCTTAGCAGCCAATAAAGCTACTTTAAATTCAGCTTGAATGCGTTGAATTGCTGCTTCGCTGTCAGCCTCAAAACGCATTACCACTATTGGCGTGGTGTTAGAGGGCCTGGCCAAACCAAAACCATCGGCATATTCAACCCGCACACCATCAATCATATTAATCGATTGCGAAGTCGGAAATTTAGCATTTGCCTTAATTGTTTCTAGAATCGTAAAAGGCTCACCTTCGGCACATTCAAGTTGTAATTCAGGGGTGCAGATGGCATTGGGCAAGTCATTCAAGGCTTGATTGGGATCTTTTTCTTTGCTCAAAATTTCTAATAAACGCGCGCCGGTATATAAACCATCATCGAAGCCAAACCAGCGGTCTTTAAAAAAGATATGCCCACTCATTTCGCCAGCAAGGGGCGCACCAGTTTCTTTTAGTTTGGCTTTTACTAGGGAGTGCCCCGTTTTCCACATTAATGGTTCACCACCATGTTGTTTAACCCAGATAGCTAAATTGCGAGTGCACTTCACATCATAAATAATTTGTTTGCCAGGATTTCGACTTAATACATCTTTAGCAAAAAGCATCATTTGACGATCGGGAAAAATGACGTGCCCATCTTTTGTTACGACGCCCAAACGATCAGCGTCACCATCAAAGGCTAAACCGAGTTCATTATTAGTTGTAGCTAAATTCTTGATAAGGTCTTGCAGATTTTCAACATGGGCTGGATCGGGATGATGATTGGGGAAATGGCCATCGACTTCGCAAAAGAGTTCTTCCACTTCACAGCCCAGCGCCCGAAAGAGGGTAGCGGCAAAAGCACCACCAACCCCATTACCGCAATCAACTGCAATTTTCATGGGGCGAGCCAACTTCACATCACTCACAATGCGCTCTAAATACATGGGGAAAATATTAAAATACGAGCGCTTACCTATTTCAGCTGGCGGCGCCTGAATAAATTGCTGCGCTTCAATGCGCTGGCGAATAGCTTGAATTTGATCGCCATAAATTGCTGCACCGCCAAGCACCATTTTGAAGCCGTTGTAATTAGGGGGGTTATGGCTACCCGTAATCATGATTCCAGAAAGGGGCTTGCGACCTTCAATCGTTTGATTGGCGCCAAAGTAGACCATCGGTGTGGCAACCATCCCTAAATCGATGACATCGATACCCGTTGAAAGAAGGCCTTCAGCTAGCGCCTCGATTAAGTTGGGTCCCGATAAGCGACCATCACGGCCGATGACAATGACAGCTTCACCAAGCTCGCGCATTTGGCTGCCAAAGGCTTGCCCAATCGATTTAGCAACGGAGGCATCGAGCGTTTGATCGATGATGCCGCGAATATCGTATGCCTTGAAAATACTGGGAGAAAGTTTCATCGTTATTGACTCAGTTGTTCTTTTAAGTGGGCGATACGCTTAGCTGTCACCGTGTCGAACTGCTCGGCAGCAGCATCAATACTGTCATGGCTAGCAGCAAGGGCGGCTTCAATGGGGCGGGCTAAGACTTTACCAAGCTCCACCCCAGGCTGATCAAAGCTATTCAGATTCCATAAAGCACCAAGACAGACTGCCCGATTTTCATATAAGGCCAGTAGTGCGCCTAGATGATAGGCATCGAGCTTTGGAAGTAGCACTAAATTGCTAGGGCGCTTACCAGGATAACTCTGCGCCGCATTATTTGATTGTTTGCCACTCGCCAATGCTTGGGCCTGCGCAAGACAATTGGCAAGTAAAGCTTGATGATGTTCAAGTGCTTCAGGCAACTTACTCATGGGTTTGGCAACTGCGATGAAATCAACCGGGATAATTTCTGTACCTTGATGGAGTAATTGAAAATACGAATGCTGTGCATTGCTACCGGCGCTACCAAACACGACTGGTGAAGAAATTTGGACGATCTTGCCATCGCGATCGATGCTCTTGCCATTACTTTCCATATCGAGTTGCTGCAACCAAAACGGGAATAACTCTAAAGCATGGGCATAAGGAATCACTGCAATGGATTTAACCTGATGCTTTGTTTGCTGGTAATGCAAAGCAAGCGCCATGATGAGGGGTAAATTTTGCTCTGCAGGCGCGTTAATAAAATGCTGATCCATCGCAGATGCACCAGCCAGGAAATTTTGAAAGGTATCAAAGCCGTATTGCAGGGCAATTGGCAAACCTACTGCCGACCATACCGAGAAGCGGCCACCAACCCAATCCCAAAATGGGTAAATATTATCGGGCTTAAGACCAAAGGATTTAGCCGCCGGCACATTGGCAGTTACACCAATGAGCGCGTTTTCAATTTGTGACTTGGTTAGGTTATTTGTCTTTAACCAATTGACGACTGTTTTAGCATTCATCATGGTTTCTAAAGTCGTAAACGATTTAGAAACAATAATAATTCTGGTACTGTGGGGTTGTGCACTCTCTAGTATTTGCGCTAATTCAGCGCTGTCGACATTGGCCACAAAATGCATGCGCATGCCCCGGCTCGATGCTCCATGCGCTAGAGCTTGCACCACTAAACGGGGGCCAAAATCAGAGCCGCCAATACCGATATGAATTACATCGGTTATCCCGACCCATTTATTACATAGTGCAGCGATACGTTGCCAAACCTCAGTAATTGCTGGCATGACATCGACACCATTGAGTTGTACCGGTGTTTTAGCTAAATTACGTAAAGCGGTATGAAGGACAGCGCGACTTTCGCTAGTATTAATAGTTGAGCCGCTAAACATTTTGGCCACTAAACCACTTACATCTGCTGCCTGCGCTTTTTGAAAGAGTTTTTGCCATTCTGAGGCATTAATGCCTTGATAGGCGGTATCTAGAATGAGGCCCGCAGCGCTAAGGCCGCCAAAGGGCACTTCAGATGGGCTGGGCAGGGCATTTGTGGACACGTTGATAAGTGAATTTTGCTTCAATTGACTAGACATGCCTTATTTTATCAAGATGGCATATAAATGCTGGATTTTGGTGGGATGTTACGATTTAAGACCTTACCTTATCTTGCATACAGGCTTTTCTATAAAAATTGGATTGATGAACTAAATGGAGCAAGTTGACTGCGTTGTTATTGGGGCTGGGGTAGTGGGTTTAGCGATTGCTCGCGAAATGGCCTTGCGTGGACGTGAAACTATCATCTTAGAGCGTGAATCAGCGTTTGGCACTGTTAGCAGTGCACGTAATAGCGAAGTGATTCATGCAGGAATTTATTACCCGAGAGACTCGCTCAAGGCGCAACTTTGCGTTGAAGGTAATCGACTCCTCTATGAGTATTGTCGTAGTCATCAGGTAGCGACCCACGCTTTTGGCAAATTAATTGTGGCCGCCGATGATGAGCAAATTCATGACCTACAAAATATTTTATATAAAGCCCAGAATAATGGTGTTCCCGATATACGTTTGCTAACAAGTACAGAAGCATTAAATTTAGAGCCTGATCTCAAGTGTACCGCAGCGATGTTATCAAGCTCAACGGGCATCGTTGATAGTCATGGTTTCATGCTTTCGCTACTGGGTGGATTTGAAGATGCTGGCGGCATGATTGCTTATCAATCGCCTTTGCTTAGCGCCCACGCAGTCAATGAAGGTTTTGAGTTAGCAGTTGGTGGCAATGACGCCATGCAACTACAAACCCGTTTATTAATTAATTGCGCGGGGCTAAGCGCCCCACAGGTTGCGAGCAAAATTGAAGGTTTATCTGCAGACAAAATTCCGCGGGCGTATTTTGCTAAAGGGAATTACTTTTCTCTTGTAGGGCGCTCGCCATTTAAGCATTTAATTTATCCCATTCCTGAGCCTGGTGGTTTAGGTGTGCATCTGACCTTAGATTTGGCTGGGCAAGCTAAATTTGGCCCCGATGTGGAATGGCTTGATATTGCCGAAGAAAATCAAATTAACTACTCGGTTGATCGGCAGCGGGGCGATGGCTTTTATGCAGCTATACGGCGTTATTGGCCTAGTCTAAAAGACGGGGCTTTACAGCCAGATTATTCTGGGATTAGGGCAAAAATTGTGCCCCCTAATGCACCCGCAGGCGACTTTATCTTTGATGGTCCAAAACAACATGGTCTAGCCGGACTCTATAACCTATATGGTTTTGAGTCCCCAGGGCTGACATCTTCTCTTGCGATTGCGCGTTACCTTGAGGGCATGATCGTAGCCAATAGTTAGCAGACAAGGCTGAGTTCTTTATAATCTCTAGCAAAGGAAGCGTGGCAGAGCGGTTGAATGCACCAGTCTTGAAAACTGGCGAGGATGAAAGTCCTCCGTGAGTTCGAATCTCACCGCTTCCGCCATGTCAATAGGTATTACAAGGGTTTCTAGCGATATAAGAGCCTTGTTACTAAAATCGTTACCAAAGCCAACCTAAGTTGATATTAAATGGGGGCTGTCTGTCTGAACCCAATTTATTGCGTTGGCATTTCCCATTAAGTATTCGCTGTTATTATCTGCAACCTCTCGCAGGTAATCCCATAGCACCATGACTCGTGAGACTTCCCTTTTTTCATTTGGAGTAATTAACCAAAATGAGCGAATGATGCTTGCTTCTTCTGGAAGTACAGGGATTAAGTAAGGAGAAGTGCTACCCATAAAGCAGGGCAATATGCCCAGCATTTTCCCCTGCAATGTTGCTAAATACTGCGCAATGATGCTAGTACTTTTTAGGGGCACTGCTGCGTTTGAAGCCAATTGCTCTAAATAACGTAATTCAGGGCTAAATGAAAACTCATCTACATAGCCGATTAATCGATGCTGATTAATATCTTGAATAGTTTTAATTTTTGGATGCTCGTTTAAATACTCTTGAGTTGCATACACCTGAAGGCGGTAGTCTGCTAGTTTGCAGCTTACATAGGGACCTGAAGATGGACGCTCAATACTTATTGCTATATCAGCCTCATGTTTTGATAAATTGATAAACCGAGGTAGCGTTATCAGATCCACATTTATCGCTTGGTGTTTGTCACAAAAAAGGGCTAAATGTTGGGCGATAAAGAAGCTTCCAAAACCCTCCGTTGTGCCGAGTCTTACTTGCCCAGTTAATATTTGGCTATCACCCCCTAATTCGCTTTCTAAAGTTGACATCGTGCTTTCAATTTGCTCTGCGTACTCATATAGTCGATGACCTGTGGAGTTAAGGGTATGCCCTTGAGCAGATCTGGTAAACAGTTTTGAACCTATTTCAGCTTCAAGTCTTTTTAAGCGTCTACTAATAGTTGATTGATCGATATTGAGATGATTCGCGGCTTCGAGCACCGAATGGAAGCGCGCTACCGTAAGGAAAATTCTCAAGTTATCCCAATTAATCTGATTTGTATTCATATTATGCAATTTTGCAAAACAAATATGCATTTTAATGTATATATTTTGTAAAAATGCATGTTTAAACTCAAATTAATAAAAATCATTTATATAAAAAATAAGGAGATTCCATGTTTTCAATGAAAAAGCTGGTTCTAGCAATGTCTATCGGCTTTGCCGCCTCGACTACATACGCGCAAATTAGTGATGGAGTGGTAAAGGTGGGGATATTGACTGATATGTCTGGGCCTTACTCTGGGATGGGTGGCTCGGGGTCGGTTATTGCGGCGCAAATGGCTATTGATGATTGTCTTAAGGCCGAATGCAAGGGAATGAAAATTGAATTAATTTCTGCTGATCATCAAAATAAAGCCGATATCGTCGCCAATAAAGCCCGCGAGTGGATAGATCGCGATAAGGTAGACGTGTTTGCCGATTTAACCAATTCTTCGGGCGCATTAGCAGTGCAAAAATTAATTAAAGAGAAGGGCGGTATTGCTTTATATAGCGGCCCAGCAACCACACGACTCACCAATGAAGATTGTGCTCAGAATGGATTTCACTGGATGTTTGATACGTATTCGTCAGCATCTGGCGCGGCCAGTGCTATCACGCGTAAAGGGGGTAAGTCTTGGTTTTTTGTCACCGTTGATTACGCATTTGGGCACTCTTTAGAAAAAGACGCTAGCGACGTTGTTAAAGCCAATGGCGGCACAGTCATTGGCAGTACTCGTCATCCCCTAAATAATGTAGATTTTTCTTCTGCACTTTTACAGGCACAAGCATCCAAGGCTACTGTGATTGGGTTAGCAAATGGTGCTGCAGATACCGTGAATGCAATTAAGGCATCTAAAGAGTTTGGTATTGGTAGTAATAATAGCAATCAGGAATTAGCTGCGTTGCTACTTTTCTTAACTGACGTGCATGCAATGGGCTTAAATACAGCTCAAGGCCTATTATTCTCAGATGGTTTTTATTGGAATTTTGATGATCAAACCCGAGCCTTTTCAGCACGCTTTGAGAAATTGCACAAAGGCTTTAAGCCAACGATGGTTCAAGCGGGGGTCTACTCGAGCTTATTGCATTATTTGAAAGCAGTGGCTGCAGCCAAAACAGACGACTGGAAAGTAGTCTCAAAAACAATGCGAGAGATACCAATTAAAGATCCAATCATGCGCAATGCTTCGATTCGCCCAGATGGTCGCGTTATTCATGATATGTATTTATTCCAGGTGAAAAAGCCAAGTGAATCTAAGGGCCCATGGGATTACTACAATTTAGTCAGTACCATACCAGCCCAAATTGCGTTTAAACCCCTTGCAGAATCAAAATGCGATTTAGTTAAAAATTAATCACGTTTAGCCTCCCATTCCCAATAAAAGAAAGCACCACACTTTGCCGACATCGATTCCTCAAATTCATCACTTTATAGATGGTAAGCCATACCCATCGAAGTCTACTGAGTGGCGGGACGTAATTAATCCCGCCAATCAAAATGTAGTTGGAAGAGTGCCTTTTGCTACTCAGCAAGAACTTGATTTGGCAGTAGCCTCAGCAAAAAATGCCTTTAAAACTTGGCGTAATTCTTCCTTATCTTCGCGGATGCGAATTATGTTGAAGTTTCAACAATTAATTCGTGAAAATATGGCGCCATTAGCTGAATTAATTACCCGTGAGCATGGCAAAACATTGCCCGATGCCGAGGGAGAAATTAATCGTGGGCTAGAAGTAGTCGAGCATGCATGCTCAATCACCTCCTTACAGCTTGGAGAGATGGCTGAAAATGCAGCCACGGGCGTTGAGGTCTACACCTTAATGCAGCCCCTTGGCATTGGAGCAGGCATTACGGCGTTTAATTTCCCCGTAATGTTGCCTTGTTTTATGTTTCCCATGGCTATTGCCACTGGAAATACATTTATCCTCAAACCGTCAGAGCAAGATCCAAGCTCTAGTTTGTTATTAGTGGAATTGGCGCATCAAGCTGGTCTGCCACCGGGGGTACTAAATGTTGTGCATGGCGGGGCGGATGTTGCTAATATGATTTGTGACCACCCCGACATTAAAGCGATCTCATTTATTGGCTCTACTAAAGTAGGAACCCATATTTACCGTCGCGGATCTGAAGCGGGCAAGAGAGTGCAATCGATGATGGGTGCAAAAAACCATTGCGTCATCATGCCCGATGCTAATAAGGGCCAAGCAATTAATAACTTATTAGGCTCGGCATTTGGTGCAGCAGGACAACGATGTATGGCTAATTCAGTAACGATTTTGGTTGGCGAAGCAAAAAATTGGCTAGCTGAAATTGTTGAAAAATCTGCAGCATTAAAGGTTGGCCCTGGTAATGGGAAAGACATTGACTTGGGTCCATTGGTGAATAAACATGCCAAAATTCGAGCGCTAGCATTAATTGATTCGGGAGTAGCTCAGGGTGCGAAATTACTTTTGGATGGCAGGCAATGTAAGGTTCCCGGATATGAGGAAGGGAACTTTATTGGCCCAACAATTTTTAGTGATGTTAAGCCAGGGATGGATATTTACGATCAGGAAATTTTCGCTCCAGTCTTAGATATTGTTTGTATTGACACTTTAGATGAGGCAATCAGTTTTATTAATAACAATCCTAATGGTAATGGCACATCTATTTTTACTTCAAGCGGTTGGTCAGCGAGAAAATTTCAGAATGAAATTGATGTTGGTCAGGTCGGTATCAATGTTCCTATTCCAGTGCCTGTAGCTTATTTTAGTTTTACCGGTTCACGCGCTTCAAAGCTAGGGGACTTAGGGCCAAATGGTAAGCAGGCTGTTTTCTTTTGGACTCAAACTAAGACTGTTACAGCGCGCTGGTTTGATGACAGCTCAGTCTCGACTGGAGTAAATACCACCATTAGTTTGAAATGAGTAAATTTTTCGCTTTATTTCTAGAGACGCAGCTTACGATTAATTAATAGCAATAGGATGTATATGAAAATCGGATTTATTGGTATTGGTAATATGGGGCTGCCAATGGCTGTTAATTTATTAAAGGCTGGCCATGAGTTGGTTATTTACGATTTAGTAATTGAGGCAGTAAAGCAGCTGACTAGCCGATTTCCTGAAAAAATAAGTGCCCTAAGTTCAGTTAAAGCCATTGCAAAGTCTAATGTAGACTTGATTATTACCATGCTTCCCGCCGCCCATCATGTGAAAGCGGTATACCTGGGGGAAGAAGGTTTATTGGCTAATATGCCTACTGGTATCGCCTTGATTGATTCATCAACGATTGATCCTCAAACGGCAAGAGACATTGCTTTAGCAGCGTCTAAACAAGGAAATTTGATGTTGGATGCTCCCGTATCGGGCGGAACAGGTGGAGCTGAGGCCGCCACACTAACAATTATGGTTGGTGGTGATGAAAAAGAATTTTCCAGGTTTAAGGAAATTTTTGCGGCGTTAGGAAAAAATATTGTTTACTGCGGCGGCAGTGGCAACGGTCAGGTGGCAAAAGTGGCTAATAATATGCTACTGGGTATTTCGATGATTGGCACTGCTGAGGCGATGTCGTTAGGAGTATCTTTAGGCATGGATCCCATAGTGTTAGCAGGGATTATCAATACTTCGAGTGGCCGCTGTTGGAGCTCAGATAGCTATAACCCTTTCCCGGGAGTCCTAGATAACGTGCCATCGGCGCGCGGCTATTCGGGTGGCTTTGGTACAGATTTAATGTTGAAAGATCTTGGGCTTGCTGTAGAGGCCGCTAAGTTAGCGAAGCAACCCATCCCTTTGGGTGGACTAGCACAGCAAATTTACCAAACATTTAGTTTGCAGGGCAATGGCAGTCTCGATTTTTCGGCCATCATTAAGTTGTTTCAAAAAGAATAAAATATTCGCATGAGTCTAGGCGCCCCTTTGTAGTAAAAAATAACTACGCCCCAAAGTCGAGCGTATCCCACTCCCGCCATATTTTCTTATTTCGACAAGATCATCTTATATTGTTTCTAGAAAATATAGATGAATAATCAAGTAAATCTAAAAAGGCTAGGCATGCGTGCAAATCTCCGGAATTGGACATTAGTGATTGGATTATTATGCGTTGTTGCCGCCTGCGTTATCGCTTACTTAATTACTGCGCCTCCTGAGGCTGATATTTCTATGCTTAGAGATTCGCCTGCTGCTTATTTTTTTGAAAATTATACATCTGCATAAAATTGGGTTTTTACGTTTTCACTAGCCCTAAACAAAGATTCTTGGTATCGCTAGACCGAATTGAATAACAAGACGATTTATCTCGCTTAGCTTGGCCCAAGCAGAGATTCTTAAGGCCATCTTCCCCAATTGAATAACAATAAGAAGCATCATTTTTAGAGATTCCCAGACAGTAATTCTTTTTATCTGCATTATTGATTGAATAGCAGTATGAAGAGTCGGCAAAAATAAGCGGGGCACTTAAGGTGCCGATAAGTAGTAAGAGTATTTTCATAAAATAGATAGACCATTTATATAAGGCATATTACTTTTTCTGACTAACCATAGCAGAAATGCCAAATTTAAGTAAATTCCTACAAATAAATAGGATTTTCTCCCTAGGCAGATCTTGTCACAGTAATTACGCTGGATTCTTCTGTTAACCAAAGGAAATAAGATGCTTTCAATTGACTATACCCACAAACGTATTCGCCTATTTCGTGTTGAGCTGAATTACTTTATCTTGATCTCGATTTGCTTGGTCTGTATCTTCTGGCGATTACTGGTTCTACTGAGACTGATTTAAGGTGGTTTGGATGTTCGAGTTAAGGGTATTTGATGGTTGGGAGGTGGTCGACTCCTAAAGATGGAGTGAAACTTCCCACATTTCCAAGTTAATACAAAATGCCTAGCTCGACCATACCTCTTACTTGAGAGGTATTCGTACCATTTGCGCCAAAGCTTGCACCAGCAGTTGCATTTACTGCTTTTACGAGGGATGCCTCGAAGCGCATAAAGTATTGCTCAAATTGATAGGTAGGGGTGATGGTAAAAGTCCATGCTGAGCTATTGGGGCCGTAAAGCAATATTGGTGCCCCAGCTACATTGCCCCCGTTCGTGGATAAATACTCCGCCCGCACTGGTAGGCTTATATTCTTTAATTTGGCTTCGCCCATTTCTGTGGGTCGCATTTTATAGTTCACCAATATCGCACCACCCCGAGTGGTATATGAAACAGGTATACCAATAGAAGGGTTGGCGGGTATCAATGAATATTGTAAATAAGGCACAACTTGCCAATGTTCAGAGCTAAATTTATATACGACATTACCAATTTGCGAATTATTTTGTAACAAAGGAGTATTAAACGTATTCGTATTATTAGGGCTAAAAGAGCCGACATAGCTAATATCAAGCTGATGACTTTGATTCATTTTGTAACTAGCTGAGGCACCAAGCCAATTATATTTTCCTGAATACGCGCCATCATTGAGCGTTAAAGACATAGCGATCTTATCTTGAGTGTGATTAACCTGAATGCCGCGGGTAATGACATTCGTTTGGGCCCATAAAATACCACGGGCAATATTTAAGTTTTGATAGGTAAAGCCAGACTCATAACCGCCCATGGCTTGCAGTTTGCCTATTAATGCAGACCAATTGCTATTGGGCACATAGGCCGCATAAACCTGGGGGATATAACCATAGGTGTCGCTGGTATAAAAACTCGCTCGTTTGTAAGGCGTACCCAATCCTGGGAAACTATATAAACCGGCTTTCATAAAAAATTGCGCTACTCCCGTATTTTTTTGCAAAAGGAGCTGCGCATTCGCAACATCGGCAGTTGTGCTTGGATAGCCTGGCGTAACATTAGTTTGAGTAACGCCTAGGCCGCTTACTGCAGCTGAGGCAATCCATTCGCCATATTGCCCTAAATCAATTGCCAGCCCCTTGCTGCTAAATTCCAGCGCGTCATCCATATTGACGCCTATTTGAATACTATCGGTTGGTCTGTTGGAGATAAAGGACTGTTGAATCGCCGTTTGGCAAAAGCCGCTATTGGCAATAAGCCCTAGGGCTGTAGCCAAAATACTGCAGTACATTGACGGATATTTTTTAGAATACAAGCTTTGCTTTAGAAGATGTTTGAATAGCAGCGGAAGCGAAGAGGACGAGCCCAACCCCCGGCACTGGCAGTACTTGGGTTTGGCTGCTTCGTTCCCGACCTGACCAGGTTACCAAGCCACCATGCGAGGAGGCCCGTCCACCCACATTTTAGCCTTGTTCGAATACCTATGGCAGTATTAGGATTGGTTCGCACCAAG
>CANKKB010000038.1 GCA_947482555.1 Burkholderiaceae bacterium
AGCAGGGCTTTTACTTCCTTCGCTCTTTAATCTTTCAGCTAAGGCATTGTCATCTGCTTCAATGCGATTAATTTTGATGCCCGTCTTCTTGGTAAAGTCGCTATAAAGAGCCTCATCGGTTTGATAGTGGCGGGCCGAATATAAGTTCAGCTCTTTCACCTCATTGGATGTTTGGGCGGCAACAGGCTTCGCAATCCATACATTAATAAGTAAGACGGTAATAATTAGTATGCTCGCACTTAGCGCAAGAGGAATCTTTTGTGTCACTAGTTTCATTCTCATTTCTAAACTAACTGCCCTATTCTCAAGCTATATATGATTTGTTTAATATATCACAAATAAGAATGATTATCAATTAAGAATTAGGATTTAGACATGAGCCGGGAGAGCGCCAATACCGGTAAAAGACCTGCCAGAACAATGGTTAGCGATGGCAATGCGAGCTCTGCTAAGCGCTCATCAGCAGCCAATTGATAAGTAGCAACCGCTAAAGTATCAAAATTAAATGGGCGTAGCAGTAAGGTGGCGGGTAATTCTTTCATCACGTCAACAAAGACAAATAAACCAGCGGTAAGCAGACTTCGCTTAAGTAAAGGTATATGCACTCTTCTTAAAATCTGTACCTGCGATAAGCCAAGCAATGCTGCGGAGCCATCCATTGAGGGGGTAATTCGCGATAAGCCTGCTTCAACACTTTGTAAGCTTGAAGAGAGAAAGCGAACTAAATAGGCATAAATCAAAATGAGTATGCTCGCAGAAACCCACCAAGCCAATTGAAAAATTTCTAAAAAAGAGAGTACTCCAATTGCTAAAACTGCGCCTGGTAAGGCATAACCAAATCCTAATAAACGATTAACCCAAGTCAAGCGGGAATTTAATCTTACTGAATAGGCAAAAAATATCGCCAACAAGACTGAAATTAAGGCGGTGATAAATGACACTGACAACGAATTGCCTAGCCAAGCAAAATAACGGGTATCTATATTTAAGCCTTGCTTATACAGCAGTTGTAATAGGGCAAATGCGGGTAGTAAAAATCCACAGAAGAGGGTTAGACCGCAAAATAAAAATGCTAGAAAGGCACGCCTACCATGTAATGTCTTAGACAAAGACTTGCTTTGAAAAGAGGATGAGTAACGTAGCTTAGAGCGATTGCGTTGTTCAATAAAAAAGATTAGCAAAACAAAACTTAATAAGCCCAGTGCAAGTTCAATGGCTGCCATACGATCACCAAAGGATAGCCAAGCTTTAAAAATACCAGTGGCAAAAGTTTGTACTCCAAAGTAAGAGACTGCACCAAAATCAGCCAACACCTCCATCAGGGCTAAAGCCATCCCAGCAAAAATTGCCGGTCTTGCCATTGGTAAAATCAACTTCCATAGTGCCTGAATCTCGCTATAGCCAAGAGTCTCAGAAACTTCGAGCAAGCGACTACTACGCTCTAAAAATGCAGTGCGAGTAATGAGGTACACATAAGGATATAAACAAAAAGAAAAAGACCAAATCGCTCCACTTAAGGATCTGGGATCAGGAAAAAACCATAAAGAATCCAATCCCCATATCGATCGAATTGCACTTTGTATCGGTCCTGAAAATTGCAATAGATCGACAAATAAATAAGCCATCACATACGTTGGCACTGCCAAAGGCAAAATTAATGCCCAGGCAAAAAATTGCTTACCGGGAAATTGATAGCTTGCAATTATCCAGGCATTACCAACGCCTAAAATAAAAATGCCGAGACCAACACCCCCAATCAATACGAATGTTGAAACAATATAGTCGCCTAGAACAAAATGCCATAAATGGGATAGCGTACTAGTTGCCAGAGATGCACTTGTGCTACCTGTGCTGCTATTGAAGTCCGGCAAAAAAAATGGCAGGGCCAACCCAAATAGGGGCAAAAACAACAGGAAGGCCAGTGGCACTACGATTCGCTTCATCAAATCAACAATCCGTTTAGACTTAAGTTATTCATTAAACCATTTGTATTAATGAGAAAATTATAGGGATGAACTTGAATCACACCCTGCTTTCCTTAAAACATGTTGAAATTAGCTACCCCAGCAGTAATGGGGTGGGATCGGTTACTGCGGTCAAAGGCCTTGATTTGGAGTTGCAACAAGGCGAAATTGGCTGCTTACTTGGTAGCTCAGGCTGTGGAAAGTCGTCGGTTCTTAGGGCTATTTGCGGCTTTGAACCTGTACAAAAAGGTGAAATCCTGCTGCGCAATAGTGTTGTAAGCTCACCTATCACGCTCCTCCCACCAAGTCAAAGACGGGTTGGTATGGTCTTTCAAGACTTCGCCCTCTTTCCGCATCTAAGCGCTTTGGAAAATGTCGCCTTTGGTTTGCAACGCTTTCCCAGCACTCAAAGAGCGCCCCTAGCAATAGAGTGGTTAAAGCGGGTTGGGCTTGCTGATAAAGCCCAAGCTTACCCTCATGAGCTTAGTGGTGGCCAACAGCAGCGCGTTGCGCTGGCAAGAGCAATGGCGCCTGAACCTGATTTAATTTTGCTTGATGAACCATTCTCAAGTTTAGATATTGAGTTTAGAGAGCGCCTCGCTGGCGAAATGCGCGAGATTCTCAAAAAGAATCGCATTACCGCGCTTTTGGTTACCCACGATCAATTCGAAGCTTTCGCAATTGCTGATCAGATTGGCGTTATGGCCGAGGGGAAAGTAATTCAATGGGATACCCCTTACGCTTTGTACCACCAACCCATTAATCGCTATGTTGCCGACTTTATTGGTCGTGGTGTATTTGTCAAAGGCATAGTCCAAGCAAGTGGCAAAGTAAATATTGAACTGGGCGAATTAGTATTAGATCCGGGCCACAAAAACGCAGTTGGCGAAGAAATTGATGTTCTACTTCGTGCTGACGATATTCAACATGATGATGCTAGTCCAACGCAAGCAGAGGTAGTGAGAAAAACGTTTCGTGGCGCCGATTTTCTTTATACCCTAAAGCTTACCTCAGGTACTGAAATTTTTGCCTTTGTGCCAAGTCACCATGATCATGCTATTGGTGAAAAAATTGGTATTCACTTAGTAGCAGATCATGTGGTCACATTTAGTCAGGAATAAAATCAAGCAAGATCATAACGATCGAGATTCATCACTTTAGTCCAGGCTGCAGCAAAATCATTGATAAACTTAGTTTGCGAATCAGCGCAGGCATAAACCTCCGCCAGCGCGCGCAACTGCGAATTAGAACCAAAAACCAGATCGACTATGGTTCCAGTCCACTTCAGTTTTCCTGTGGCGCGATCCAAGCCTTCAAGAACACCAGTAGTTGTATCGGCTTGTTGCCACTTAGTATTCATATCGAGTAAATTAACAAAAAAATCATTCGTTAAGGTCTCGGGACGCTGCGTGAAGACGCCATATGCAGTGTGATCAAAATTGGCATCGAGAGCCCGCATACCGCCTATCAAGACGGTCATCTCAGGCGCTGTTAAGGTAAGTTGGTTAGCCCGATCAATTAAGCGTTCAGCGGCCGCAGCAACATTGCCATCACCCATGTAGTTACGAAACCCATCCGCGCGTGGCTCTAGTACTGCAAACGAATGAACATCGGTTTGCTCTTGTGATGCATCAGTCCGGCCAGGAAAGAAGGGTAGCGTGAGCGTTTGATCTGCTTTTTTAGCTGCCGACTCAATCGCTGCATTACCACCTAGAACAATTAAATCAGCTAGTGAAACTTTTTTTCCAGAAGTTAGTGAAGCATTGAATTCTGTTTGGATAGTCTCTAATGTTTGCAAAATAGTTGCTAACTCAGCGGGCTGATTCACTGGCCAATCTTTTTGCGGCGCCAAGCGCAAACGAGCGCCATTGGCTCCACCACGTTTATCGCCTCCCCGGAAAGTACTTGCTGAGGCCCAGGCTGTTTTCACTAACTGTGAAATTGATAGCGGTGCAGCTAATATTTTGTGCTTTAAATTTGTTATATCTTGTGCATCAATCAAGGGGTGAGTTACCGGAGGAATCGGGTCTTGCCATAACTCCTGCTGCTTGGGTACAAGGGGGCCAAGATAACGGGAAATAGGCCCCATATCTCGGTGCGTGAGTTTGTACCAAGCTTTAGAAAAAGCATCTGCTAATTCTTCTGGATGCGCATGAAACCGCTCCGAAATAATGCGGTAACTTGGATCCATCTTCAAGGCCAGATCGGTTGTAAACATCATCGGTGCATGTTTCTTAGCAGGATCATGTGCGTCAGGTACGGTGCCGACTGCAGATGCCTCTTTTGGTGTCCATTGATGAGCGCCTGCGGGGCTCTTTGTTAACTCCCACTCATAACCAAATAGATTATCAAAATAGTTGTTATCCCACTGTATGGGATTTGTTGTCCATGCGCCTTCTAAGCCGCTGGTAATAGCATCATCCCCAGAGCCAGTGCCAAAAGTATTTTTCCAACCAAAGGCTTGTTCTGCAATCGGTGCGGCTTCGGGTTCGGGACCAACATACTTTGCTGGATCAGCAGCACCATGGGCCTTACCAAAGGTATGACCACCAGCAATGAGAGCGACCGTCTCAGTATCGTCCATCGCCATTCGAGCAAAGGTCTCACGTATATCGCGCGCGGCGGCAAGTGGATCAGGGTTGCCATCAGGGCCCTCGGGATTCACATAAATCAAGCCCATTTGTACTGCAGCAAGTGGCTTTTCTAATTCTCGATCACCGCTATAGCGCTTATCAGCTAACCACTGCCCTTCTGAGCCCCAATAGATGTCTTCACCTTCCCATGCATCTTCACGCCCACCGGCAAAACCAAAAATCTTTAAGCCCATTGACTGCAGCGCAATCGTGCCGGCAAGTACCATGAGGTCAGCCCAAGAAATTTTACGACCATACTTTTGCTTAATAGGCCAAATCAATCTACGCGCCTTATCAAGATTGCCATTATCTGGCCAGCTATTTAGTGGAGCGAAACGTTGTGTGCCAGAACCTGCACCACCACGACCATCGCCAATGCGATATGTGCCAGCACTATGCCATGACATGCGAATGAAGAATGGACCGTAGTGACCATAGTCGGCAGGCCACCATGCTTGTGAGTTTGTCATTAAAGCATTGAGATCTTTGATAACGGCATTTAAATCAAGACTTTGAAATTCTTTAGCGTAATTAAAATCCTCAGCCATCGGATTAATTAGCGGTGAGTGCTGATTTAATAGCTTGAGATCTAATTGATTAGGCCACCAGTCGGCATTTGTAGTGTGTCTCGCTAGGGCGCGATCATCCGCACTGTCAGAAAATGGGCAAGTGGCTGCTATTGACATGAATCTTTCCTAAAATAAATAATTTAAAAATTGAATGAATGCGCTATTAAATACTGCCTAAATAATCTCGTTTACCAATCTCAATACCGTTATGACGCAAAATATTATAGGCAGTCGTTACATGAAAATACACATTAGGAATGGCATGTGCTAATAAAAACTGGAGGCCTTTGTAATGGGTCTCTTTATCGCCTCGCTTGGTAACGATGTCCTTATCTTCGGTGCCATCAATCTGCTCAGGTTTAATTCCCTCGATAAAAGCAATCGTCTTAGCAATTCGTAACTTCAAATCTGCGATAGATTGTTCATTATCTTCATATACAGGAATTTCTACTCCAGCCAATCGGCCAACTAAGCCTTTTGCTGTATCAGTTGCAATTTGAATTTGTCGCGTGAGGTTAAGCATATCGGGAAATAAACGAAACAAAGTAAAGGCGCTAACATCTAATTTTTTAGTATCAATATGGGCTTGAGTCTTATCTAATATGGCCGATAGGTTCTTTAAAACATGGATGAAGCGCGGAGCGCTAGCTTGGTACATTGAAATCGTCATCATGAGCCTTTTGGTGGGGAAATAATTATGCGGATTCATATATTACTCTTCTAATATGAATCCGGTACCAACTGACCTTTAGGCTGTTAGTAAAGGGGCGATTAAATTAATTTCAACTTACATCACCATAATTCACTGCCTGGCTCGCCTTTAAAAGGTCCAACTAACTCAGGCGTAATCCAGCCCCCATAAAAGCCGCTGGGCTGAGGTAAAACTTGCCGCCCATCAACAGTACATTGCAATTGAGTCGGGTAAAAAGCAATGTGATCGGCAATCATCTTTGCATCATTAAATGGTTGGGCATAGCTCCAGGCAACTTTTTTGAGTTGGTTAATACCATCGTCTACATCCCAGTATTGGGCGGGGCCTTTCCACTCACAAAAAGAATTACCGGTAGACGGCTTCAAAAAATTGAAGTTGATATCCTTTGGTGGGAGATAAAAACTCGGTGGATGAGAAGTTTCTAATACCAAAATAGCATTTTTTGTGCGCGCAATTTCTTGCCCATTAAAACAAATAACAACCTCCCTACAATCCTCAACATACTTTGGGGGACGTGGAAAATCCCATACCGAAATTTGCGACTCATTAGGTACAACTGCAAATGGTGGTCTTATGGTTCCTCGCCAATTCCATTGCTCTTGTGCAAGCTTGACCCAATCCGGTAACTGACTCATAAATAATGAAATTAAATGTACTCAGATACCTCAACCAAATTCCCATCAGGATCGCGTAGATAGACCGACCGAATTGGCCCCAACGCACCCCGCCTTGCAACGGGTCCAACATCAATCGTAATATTATTGGCTGACAAATGGGTGATCACATCATCAAGCGGGATAGCGGCAATCAGACAAAAATCGCCGGCGCCAATAGTAGGTACTTTTGCTTTAGTAGGTGTTTCTGTCGCTCGATCTTGTAAATTAATTTTATATTGCCCAAAGCGCAAGGCGTAACGGGGTTGGCCTTCGGGCCCAGTGAAAAATTCACGCTCAAAGCCAAGAGCCTTTTCATAAAACTGGGTAGAAACCTCAATATCGGTAACAGTTAATACCAGATGATCAATACGATCAATAATACTTTTCATTTTTTTCCATTCAACTTTTTAAAAAAATACACAATTTTTTTCTGCATTAGGAGACCTTAAGGGCCAAACAATCATTCGCTCTATTGGGTCTCAAGCGCTACTGATAATCAAGCTCTACTGATAATTTAGCGCCAGGCACAATAATACCGCCGCGCTCACCTGCTTGGGTTGAGCCCCATCTTGCTTTAAAATATTCGGGCAAAGGCCTGCCCTCCTTGGGTGCCATCCAAAGCCGTAATAAATGCCGCTGACGCTCGCGTTCCGGCCAATTTTCAAAATCATTACGGGAATGCAAGATTTGGTGATTATGTAAAAGTTGCATATCACCAGGCTCAAAAGCCATTGGTAAAACAAAGCCGGGTTCAGCTAAGATTTCATCGATTAAGTCCATAACTGCAAGCTGCTCTGTAGTTAAGCGCTTCGCTTCAGGAAAGTTATTTTGTGCCGCTTCAATATATTGACGAATATAAACACACGATAAATAATTTTCATACCAAGTAAAAATAGGCATATTAAACCAAGGGTGCAGTCCCTCTGGCACTTCACCGCGACGATCAGTTGCGTAAGGCATAAATAATGTCTCGACCAAATCAGGTCGACGTCGTACTATCTCGTTATATAACTTCATCGAGCTAGCAATAAAAGATTCGCCGCCTACTTTGGCCTTTTGTAAACATAGCAAACCCACAAAATCCGCTGAATCAGTATGAAAATCGAGTTTTTTATTGGTTTGATAAAAACGTCCGCCTGTCTTAGTGATATCGACGCCTTGATCGCATACATGACCTAGTAAGTGCCCTTTACCATTACTGCTTCGCAAGGTGCCTAAATGGACACCTAAGCCCATATAGATAATTGCTGCGAGTTCAATGCCTAAGTCTTGGACAGGAATACCGCGTAGCAGTACAAACCCTCTGCCATGAAGTAGTTCAGTCAATAAACTAGCTAAAAATGGTTTAAGTTGGGTCAGGGGAAAATTATCAGGTGAAATTTGCTCAAGGGGTAAATTAAGCGCCTGAAAATGCAAGGCTGCAGCATGCATTTCAGCTAAGTGCTCCGATGCCCAGGGCACATCCCATGATGGCTGAGCCAACATTTCAGCGCCTGTCCAGACGCTTGGACCCTCAACGGCAATAGGCGGCGGCTCTAAAGTGAATTTGGGCATCCATTCCTCAAATGATTTTTACAGCAATTAAGATTAAACTCTTTACAGCTTTTAAGCCCTTAGTGTTATCCCTTAATTGATCAATCGATAGGTAGTAATTCATCTGAAAGTGCTGTTTTCTATGGTAAATACTTCAACACCAATATTGGGTGCCAATGCTTTAGTTGCCGCCTTAAAATTAGCGAAAGTAAAAACAATTTTTACGCTTTCGGGTAATCACATCATGCCAATTTTTGATGCCCTACTCGATAGTGATATTAAATTAATCCACACCCGTCATGAAGCTGCCGCAGTGCACATGGCAGATGCTTATGCGAGACTGACAGGTGAAGTTGGCATTGCACTAGTTACTGGTGGCCCAGGCCACGCTAATGCAATAGCAGCGCTTTACACCGCACAAATGGCTGAGTCGCCGGTGGTCTTAATTTCGGGTCATGCGCCCCTGGCGCAATTAGGTACTGGCGCTTTTCAAGAAATGGCACAAGCCGATCTTGCTGCGCCGCTTGTCAAAGCAGCCTTGACTTCTAACTCTATTGAGGCAATTCCTTTTGACCTAGCCAAAGCAATCAAGCTAGCGAAATCGGGGCGCCCAGGAACTGTGCATTTAAGCCTGCCCTCTGACTTATTAGAAGGCCCCTACCTCAATGCAAGTAATTTACCTACCGAGCAGCTATTTGCCGACAAAGAAACATCGGCATCAAGCGAGGCTATTGAAACGATATTGCAAGCGCTACAAGTTGCCCAACGCCCTATTATCTTGACTGGGCCGCAAATGCAATCCCAGGCCCGCAGAAAACAACTGAATGCGCTAGAGCAAGCATTGGGAATTCCCGTGGTGGGTATGGAAAGCCCTCGAGGAATCAATGATCCGTGTTTGGGTGCCTTTCCGGAAGTGCTGGCAAAAAGTGATTGTGTTTTACTCCTTGGAAAAAAATTGGATTTCACTTTAAAGTTTGGGCAATTTTCAAGCTTTGCCAAAGATTGTCAATTTTTACAGCTGGATCCAGAGGCCGCTGAAATTCAACGCGCGAGTGTTAGCTTAGGCAAAAGGTTGCAACTCTCTGCACTTAGTGACGTGCAATCAAGTATTACTCTTCTAATGAAATCCGCCCTCGCTACAAACTTTATAAGTAGCTCCCATCAAGCCTGGTTACAAGAAGTTAAGACCGCTATTAATTATCGCCCTAATGATTGGCAATCGGCTACTGTTCAGCCTGGCCGAGTTCATCCAGCACAAGCATTTGCCGTATTACAAACAATTCTCGATAGTCACCCAGATTCAGTCCTCATTAGCGATGGTGGCGAGATTGGACAATGGGCTCAAGCTTGTCTGCAAGCGCCAAACCGAATTATTAATGGTGTAGCTGGCTCAATTGGTTCTGGCCCACCCTTTGCAAGTGCAGCTAGCCTAGTCAAACCGAATGTGCCTATCGTTACAGTGATGGGAGATGGTAGTTTTGGCTTTCATTGCGCGGAAATAGATACTGCAGTTCGTTATAAATTGCCCTTTCTTTTAGTCATCGGCAATGATGCTTGCTGGAATGCCGAACACCAAATTCAATTGCGTGACTATGGTCAAGAACGACTCATTGGCTGCGATCTGCTACCAACTCGATATGACAAAGTCTGCGAAGGATTTGGTGGTCATGGAGAATTGGTTACGGAACTAGGCGCCTTGCTACCCGCTACAAAAAGAGCGCTCGCGAGTAACTTGCCCTCCTGTATTAATCTGATGATTCCGAGCTTAGCGGCCCCGAAAATGCAAAGATAGGCAATGAAGCTTCTTACCCTCATTATTTTCTTTTTTACGCTTGTAGTACTAAAGGGATGTGGTGGAGGGAGTAGTAATGACGAGAGCGCTAGTCAAACACAGTACATTTACGCTGCATGGGTCATTATTGGCTCTGATGAGGCTGGCAATAATCGTGCCTTTGCCCGAGTAGCCACGAGCTATCTGTCGCCTAGCGGCCAACCTGTTTGTCCGCAAATTAATATCGACGGCCGTTTCAGCAAAATGGCGATGCGTGCTGCAGCCGGAGAAATGCCCTTAAGACCAACCGCTTTTCAGCCCTCAGTTCCAGCCAATTTTCCACTATCAACCTGCGAAGCCATTTTGCCAGCGGGTACGCAATATGCGAGTGTTGCATGGCAATCATTACCAATTCCTAAAGAAAGGTTTGACCGCATCCTATTAATTGGCGACTCTGGTTGCCGCATGGATACGACCAACCTACAAAACTGTGAAGATCCCAAAGAATGGCCATTCGCCTCGGTAGCCCAATTGGGTGCAGAACTCAATCCCGATCTTGTGATGCATATGGGCGACTTTCAATATCGGGATGTGCCCTGTTCGGCTTCAGGTAAATGTCCAATTGATGCGCAAAGTCCTTGGGGATATGGTTGGGATACGTGGAATGCAGATCTTTTTACGCCAGCTGCAGTCTTATTTGCTAAGGCCCCTTGGCTTGTGGTGCGCGGTAATCATGAAATCTGCTCTAAAGCGGGACAAGGGTGGTTTCGTTTTTTAAATCCCACTTTCTATACCGAGGATCGCTCATGTAATAACGCTAGCTATGACAGTATTGCCAACTACTCGCCAACATATGCTGTTTCCTTAGGTGGTGGCTCACGAATTGTGGTCTACGACTCTGCAAATGTTTCTATTGGTACCACAGTCACCGACCCAAATAATAATTATTATCGGCAATTTGTAGAAGCATTTACGCTAGCCGCTAACCCAATTTTTACCAACACCATTTTTACTAATCATCATCCTATTTTAGGGTATGGCAACCCAACAACATCTTCAGTACCGCCGGGTAATACAACCTTGCAAGGGGTCATGAATAATGTAATGCAAAAACTGTACCCAGCTGCAACCGCAAATAGTTACTATCCAGAGTCCATTAATACCGCTTTTCATGGTCACGTGCACAATTTACAAACAATTAATTTTGGCGTTAATAATTTTCCTAGCCACCCTGCGACTATTATTTCTGGTGCAGATGGCGTTGCTTTAGCTGAACCTTTTCCGTCCGCTACTCCACCCTTCTATAAAACTACGTTAGTTGCACCGGGCGTGGAGATTAACAATATGATTTGGAATAATAATTTTAGTTTTGCCTTATTGGAGCGAATTGAAAATAGTGCTTTTTGGAAATACACCCTATACAATAAATCGGGCGATACTTTTGCGGTCTGCACCCAAGCGGGGCGACAACTCAATTGCACGCCAAATGCGGGCAACTTAAGTTCTTCATAAATAGGTTAATATTTACTATGGACATCACAATTCTGTGCCGTAAATTATTTTTACTGCTCTGCCTAACCTTGGCTTCTGCAACGCAAGCTCAAATTGGCACAGCTTGGGCGCCTGGTAACTGTCGGTGTCCTAATGGTTTTATTTATGCGCAAGCCACAGCGCCTAATTGCTCCCAGACTTTTAACTACGACGGTTGCTTTAACCCTATGGCGAATCCTCCTAATGGTGCTTGTTTTGAGTGTGGACAAGGAGGCACGCGTGCGCTCAATACCTTTGCCTGTATGGGTGGTCTACAAAACCAAGAATGGCGGTCAGTATTTAACCCCCAATCCCTCGATTGCGACGCTCAAAACTAGACTCCTAAGCTAAGTGAAGTCTAGTTTAGCTAGCAGGCATGCCATCGCGCAAAATTTCATAATGCAAATGCGGGCCAGTCGAGCGCCCCGTGGAACCAACCTTAGCTAAGGGTTGGGATTTTTTCACTTTTTGCCCTACTTGTACCATCAGCTCTTGAGCGTGGGCATAGCGCGTTACCGTACCATTACGGTGTTGGACGTCAACTAAATTACCGTACTCACCACTCCACCCTGCTTTAATCACAATACCGTCGGCTGTTGCCAAAATTGGCGTGCCATAAGCAGCTGGAAAGTCAGTACCATCATGCCAAGCAATTTGTCGCGTAAAGGGATCAATGCGATAACCAAGCCCACTCGATGGGAAAACTTCAAATGGTAATGGTGAGCCTGAGGGAACCCCGCTCATTGAAATTTGGGTTTCGGCAAATGCCTTCTGTAAAGTCAATACTTGGGCTTGTAAACTAATGGAATCTTGCAAGGTCCGATCAAGGCGAACGCCATAAGTCTCATCGGGTGAAAAAATCTCGCGTGATATTTTCAATGGGCCACCTAGAGCAAGCGCCGTATCTACAAAACCTTCTTGCGATAAAGAACCTGAAACCACATCCTTTTGACTAACTTTGGGTAAACTATTTAATTGTAATAATTGATTTCTGAGGGAATCTAATTGTCCCAGACTTTGCTGAGCTTGCACTAAACGCGCTTGCAACTCGTGCAGCTTATATTCATAATCAGCCTCAGCCAAAGTGACAATTTTTTTCTCCTGTAGTTCTGCTTGACCTAAAGTAAATATAGTATCTCGTGTTAAATTAACGCTAGCAGCTACTAGCCAGTTCACTGACACCAAAGCAAAGATCACTGCCATTGCGCCAAGCAAAAAATGTATTTTCGATAAATGAAATTCTTTGACGCGACTGGTTGGACTAGTAATAATTAAAATTTGCATGATTACCTCATTAAAAAATCAATGAATTCCAGAATTCATTTCCAAAATTGGTTGCATTACAGCCATTACAATTCCTAAGACCATGAGTCCCATAAACAAAATTAATATGGGCTCTAATAAACTGGTAAAAATTTTTGTTTTTTGTTCGGCCTCTAATTCGGCATTTTCTGCGCCATATTTAAGCATCTCAGCAAGCTGACCAGAGGCCTCTCCAGAACGAATTAAATGAATCAAAATGGGTGAGAAAACCCCTTGACTTCCCAATGAACGAGACAAGCTAGAGCCTTCTCGTAAGCGTGCTTCAGTAGAGTCAATTGCCTCCTTTAAAACCTCATTACCCAAGGTACTTCGAGCACTATGTAAGGCAGTTAAGATCGGCACATTGGCGGCTACTAGCATCGCCATCGTATTGGCAAAACGGGCAGTTTCAAAGCCTAATAGCAAGGGGCCTAAAAAAGGTAAATTGAGGATAAAACGATCAAAACGTAGTCGTATTTCGATTTGCTTTAAAGCCCGGCGACCAAAATAAATACCGATGGCAATGACTAAAGCTAACAACCATCCCCAATCAACTAAAAAATTAGATAAGCCTAAAATAAAACGCGTCATCAATGGTAGGGTTTGTTTAGTACTTTGAAAAACGCGGGCAATTTGCGGCACTACATAGGTCATTAAAAATAGAATGACCATAAACGAAACCGCTGTCAACATAGCAGGGTAAGCTAAAGCGCCTAAGGCCTTTTGTTTTAATGCTTGCCGCTTTTCTAAAAATTCAGCTAACTGGGTCAATACTTGCCCCATCCGCCCCGA
>CANKKB010000039.1 GCA_947482555.1 Burkholderiaceae bacterium
ACTCTAGTCTTTAATCAAAAGATTGACGATAAGTCTTGGGCTAAAAAAGCGAATGCTCTTGGTATTGCGGTCAAGCCCCTTAGTGATTTTTATATCCGCCCTAACAAGGCAAAATTATTTGGCCTTGTCATTGGCTATGGCTCTACCAATGAAAGAATGATTCCCCGGCTAGTACGGCAACTGAAAGATATTGTCGTTTTAAACGACATTAACTGACGCAGGGATGTCTAATTGACGTGTCCTTTTAAAGGACGGTTCATGATGGAGTTATTCGAAACTAATGGCTTTTAACCCTGCCAAACCACAAAAGAAAATGCCCCGCACGAAGCAGGGCATTATTTAAATCTTGGTGGCCCGGGGCGGAATCGACTAGAGTCTAGAATGCTTATCCTTTTGCTGCCCTGTCGTTTTAAACGCCATTACAAGAATCCTTAGATACTTTTTATTTCTTTAAATTATCAAGAAGAAACTTATCAACTGCAGAAACAGCCCCAGGAGCAAGTAAAGTTTGATGCTCAGTGCCCTCAAAACTTAATTGAGTAAAGTTATCTCTTCCTTGGCTCTTGTCTGAACACTTCCCATACCAAGGCGAGCCAGGTGGGTACCAGCGATCATCTAAGTATGCCAATGCTAATACTGGTGTTTTTTTGGGGATAAAAATTCCATTAAATTGTGGATGTTTTGAGGTACAAGTCCAGCCCATAATAATCGCACCATTAAAACCTTTGAATTCACTTCTAGCCGTAGCGCTACCACCCTCACTAAATCCCATTAGAAATATGTTTTTCATGTCCGCCCAACTTGTTTTCGCAAGTTGCTGGTAAACATAAGCAATCTCAATAATCCGAATGAGATTCGCATTAGGGAAAAAGCCCCTTGCCGTTGTCGTGGGATCACAGTTTGAAGGGCGTTTTGGTATGGCAAAACTATCAGGCATAACAACGATGAAGCCGTGTTTTGTGATTTCTTTTGCCCATCCATAGTCATGGCTAGGCGTGATTCCCGCACAACCATGAAGGTAAATGACAACAGGGTATTTTTTATCTAGATTTACTTTTGAGGTAGAGGTTGAAAAAAACTTTCCCGGTAAAAATACCAGAGCATCTTCCCAAGACTTTTCAATACCTTTTAATGTTGAACTAAATGTCAACGGATCTAAGCCCTCAAGTCTCTCAGAGCCTCTTTTTTTCTCTTCGGCAATCCAGTCTTCAACGCTTTGTGAGCCGGGCGGCTCTTCAATCAACTGTGCATAAGTAATAGCCGGCATGAAAAAAAGTGATATCAGGCAAATGATTATTTTCATCGAGGGAGTATCCATTGGCTTTAAATATTAGCATTATCTGTGTTGTCGTTTAAAACGACATCCCGAGCCAAGGGGAAAGTTGGAGGGCCTAGAGAAATGGTGACAAACCGCGGCCTACACTAGAGATTCTATGGACCACTTCTAATGTTTCGAGAATTCTTGGTGGCCCGGGGCGGAATCGAACCACCGACACAAGGATTTTCAATCCTCTGCTCTACCGACTGAGCTACCAGGCCATTTAAGACAGTAGATTGTAGCGGAAGTGTTTTTAAACAAATAAAACGTCTCTACTTTGGCTGTTTGCAAGGGAGCCATAAGCTAAATTAGACCGTCTTTAAAGCGGGCCGGGAAAATACCATCAATTAGGCTACCAAGGCAAGCCCAAGAAAGATAAATTAATTGCCCTTATTTCTTGATGTATCTATACCTAGGGCCTTGAGTTTGCGGTAAAGGTGGGTACGCTCAAGGCCAGTAAATTCAGAAATTTTGGTCATGCTGCCACCCATAATTTGCATTTGATTTTCAAAGTAGGCTTTTTCAAATAGGTCTCTAGCCTCGCGCAAGGGCAAATCAAAATAGCTTTTTGCAATACCACTGATTAACTCAACCTCGGACTGTCCGCCCTTAGCAATTGCCGCAGCCTCATGCGCTGCTCCTGTTTTAGGGTGGCCCGGGGAATATGTGCCATTTGCAGTAATAACATCTTCCGGATCGGGCACTTTCAGCGATTTTTCTAAAGCCTTATTTACCGTCTTCAGTAATTTTTGTAAAGCAATCGGCTTTTCTAAAAAATTCATTGCCCCAATGCGGGTTGCCTCCACGGCGGTATCGATCGTCGCATGGCCAGACATCATCACTACTGGCATTGTCAGCTGCCCGCTCTTCGACCACTCTTTAAGTAAGGTAATCCCATCGGTATCGGGCATCCAAATATCGAGCAAGACCAAGTCGGGGCGCATTTGCTCACGAATAGTTCGTGCTTGAATGGCACTTTCTGCTGAATAAACAGTATGGCCTTCATCGCTCAAAATTTCATTAAGCAATTCACGGATTCCCATCTCATCATCAACAACTAAAATATTTGCCATCTTATGCGGGTTCTTTTGCAAGGTTCATAAATACAATCGCAACTTTGGCGCCAATCACCAGCTCGTCTTGTAAGCGATTTTGAATTTCAATTTTGGCACCATGGTCATCCATGATTTTTTTTACTACTGCTAAGCCCAATCCGGTTCCCTTACTCTTAGTTGTAACGTAGGGCTCGAACGCCCTTGCCAATATCTTAGCTGGAAATCCACATCCTGAGTCACTTATTGTTAGACGAACTGCATTCTGCGCGGGGCCAACCCCAGCCCCGTATGGAACCACACTAGTCTTTACGGTAACAAAAGCACCCTGATCTTTGCCTTCTAGGGTTGCATCTTGCGCATTCTGCAATAAGTTATGTATTACCTGCCTTAGTTGCGTGGGATCCCCAAGAATATCTGGGCAATTCGGGTCTAGCTGAACCTCTATTGGACTACCTTCGTATAAGCCCAGAATTTCTTTAATCAGGGCATTAAGCGAAACAGGGCGTAATTGTGGCAATGGTGTTTTTGCAAAATCACGAAATTCGTTGACCATTTGCTTCATTGCTTGTACTTGACCAATAATCGTCGTGGTATTGCGCTTCATCATTTCTTCTAACTCGGGCGTTACTGCGCCCGTTAATTTTTGTTGCAAACGTTCAGCAGACAATTGAATTGGAGTTAAAGGATTTTTTATTTCGTGTGCCAGCCTACGCGCTACCTCTCCCCAAGCAATGGAACGCTGTGCTGCGACTACATCGGTAATGTCATCAAAAACGATCATGCGCAAATCATGACTTAACTCGGTGCCCCGCACAAAAAGTGTTACACCGACTTCATTTTCATATTCATTTATCGCATGCAACTGTATTTGTTTTTGCCAAATGGGGGCGCTGGTTTTTTTGTGTTCGGCTTGATTTGGTTCGCCAGAAATTGCCATATTCATCGTTGCAAAGCCTTCTCGAATAGCGGCCTCAAACTCTTCTAGCAAAGGAAAAGCGCTTAAATTTTGGCCGCGCCTTTGCGCCAGGTCGACACCAAAAATGCGATCGGCCCCTGGATTGCTTGAAACTAAATGATATTGCCGATCAAAGATGCATACCCCGGCTGTGAGGCTATCTAAAATTGACTGTAAAAATGATTTGGATTCCTCTTGCGCAGAACGGGCATCGGCAATTTGCTTGGTCATCATATTAAATTGCCGCGTTAATATGCCCAGCTCGTCCCCAGTATCAAGCTCAGGTTTCGGTGATAAATCGCCTTGGGCAACTGCCTCCGTACCCCGCAGGAGCATCAATAAGGGTTTAGCCAACTCTCCCCCTAATAGGAGTGCCAGACTTACTGCCACAAAGAGGGCGAAGAACAGCGTTAAGGTTAAGGTACCTATATACATTTTGCGTAGGCCGGTTCGCCCTAATGCCTTTTCCTGATAATCGCTATACGCGGACTGAATTGCCAAGGTATTTTTAGTGATGCTAGGAGAAACTTGCTTGACTAATTGCAAATACCAAACTTCTCGTGGTTGTTGTGGGTTAAGCCCAAACCCACTGCCTGCTGAGACAGCGCGCTCCTGACTAATAGGCACCACTGCACGCAAAAAATAACTTTGCGCACCATCTAATTCAATTCGTTCATCAATAGTGCCGGTGCCCTTTAGTTTATTGGCTTGCGCCAATAAACTTCCTGAAGGAGGCAGTGTCTCCTGAATATTGCTACCAGAAACGGCAACCGCAATTAGCTGCTGCCGAGAATTAAAAATAGCCAATTCTTGGGTATTTGTTTGGGTGCGGAGTCGAGATAATAAAAGCGTTAACTCTGCAGGGCTTGAATTATTTGGCATACGCGCCAATTGTTCGGCAATATTGCGGCCATCGTCTTGTAATTCTTGCAAGGAGGTATCTAAGCTAGCGCGGCCTAACTCAAGCGCGGCCCCAAGTGCTGCTTCAACTTTGACATCGAACCAGGTTTCAATACTGCGTGAAACAAACTGCCAAGAAACGCCATACAAAATTAACCCCGGCACGACCCCAACTAAAGCAAAAATCATGGCTAATTTAGCAATTAACCGAGTACCAAAACGGCGCTCTTTCCAGCGTACCGCAATGACTACACCCAGCACCAAAATGATCGTCAGCAAAGAAACGCCAACAACAGCATTGGCGGCATAGAGCCAAATAAAATTGTTATCGAAAAAAGCGGTATTGGATGAGGCAACTGAAAGCAAAATTAATAACACCAACGCCAAAAAGCCCGAGATGGTTGTGGCAATTCGCAGGGCGCGACTTTTCCAGCCCTCCTTGGCCAGCGCAACACTCCAACTAGCTGGAAGATGAGTGTTCATCATTGCGCTATGACGTTCTGAAAGCTGGGCGAGAATGGAAAACGCAACCAATCACTAGAAACATTCCAGTCGCGATTGTTTAAAGCATTTACTTGAAATGGTTTGGGTAGCTTACTTAAATCTAATGTCATGCGTAAGGCAGCAATATAGGTTTTACCTAAATCAATATTGGCGCGCTCAATAATGCGCCAACCACCAATGGTGCCCGCTGCTTGCAATGCCTCACGCATCGTTCGCACCGAGAAACTAAAGCCCTCCGTGGAAATGCGATATTGCTTGGTGAGGGGCTGATAAGAAACCCGGGTTTGTCGCATAACTTGCGAAGGTCTTTCATCAAACCAATACCAACGCCCGCGAGTTAGTTCAAATTCAGTTTGGAAAGTTAACACCAGACCTTTTTGTAAAGCATCCTCTAGCCCGGGGGATAGCTCAATATTAAAAACGGCGTTTAATAACCAATCGGCATCAACCCGCTCAATTTCTGCGGCTTTGACTTTAATTCCTTCGGCATGAACAATTGGGCTCATCACCAAGGCAAAAGCTATCCAGAAATACAGAATTAAATTGTTAAGTCGCCGAGTCATGAACCATTCTTTTTAAATAGAGCATAGTAAAAGCCATCGTGCGTTTGCGCCGGCAGAAGCTGACCGACAGACTCTAATCGTAATGCATCAGGATAATTTGCCTCAAACCAGCTGGCTTGCCCCTCTCCCTCCGCCGGAAAAAGTGAGCAAGTTACATATAACAATAAGCCGCCTGGTTTGAGCACTTGCCACATTGTGCCAAGTAAGGCCCGTTGCTTAAGTTGTAGTTGCACAATGTCGTTTTCGCGTCGTAGAAAGGGGATATCGGGATGGCGTCGCACAATTCCTGAAGCGGAACAGGGGGCATCTAATAAAACCTTATCAAATAATTGCCCATCCCACCAGTTGAGCAGGGCCGCATCAGCCTGTTTAACCAAATGGGATTTGGGTGCAAGCCCTAAACGGGCAATATTGCTAGCAATTTTGCCAATTCGCTGCGGGTCGATTTCTAAGCTGAGCAAATCAATCTCAGCAATTTCAAGCAAATGTGCTGTTTTCCCTCCGGGGGCTGCACAAGCATCTAAAACCCGATCGCCCGGCTGAAGATTTAATAAGAAGGCCGCCAATTGTGCCCCGGCATCCTGAACAGAAACTAAGCCAGTAGTAAAGCCAGGAATTTCTGCTACGGGTCGCGGCACCTGTAAGCGCAGCGCGCCCTCTAAAGTATGGCCGCCGATGGGGGGAATTACTTCGTAAGCTAGGTCGGCTTGCGCTAATAGCTCAAGATAGGCGAAGCGGGAAATTTTATTTAAGTTGATACGCAAACTGAGTGGCGGATGTTGTGCCTGATAAACACATAATTGCTCCCATTGGCTTGGATAGCTGGCTTTTAATTGGGCTAACCACCATGGCGGCAAATACCCGCCACTATCATTGCTCGCCGTCGGGCCAGCAGGCTCATAGCCGGGCTGGCTCACTGCAGAACTAACTTTTCGCAATACCGCATTTACTAGTCCCTTGGCATACTTGGTATTAACGGAGTTACCACAAGCCTTAACGGCTTCATCGACCACAGTATGGGCAGGATAGCCTCGCTTCATATTTGTTTGGCGCCCCATTAATAAGACAATGGCTATGCTCAGAAGATGATCTAACTCCTGAATAGGTGCTTTGGGTATATATTCTTTAATGAATTTATGCGCCGCCTGCCACTGGCGCAAAGTTTCGAACGTGAGGCTCTGCACAATGGGGCGCTCTTGAGTGGGCAGCGCCTCAATAATTTGCGTTAACGATTTGCCCGCCATTACGCCATCTATTGCCGCAGCGGATAAGCTTATGGCTTTTGCAAGGCCGATACTTTGTTGGGTGGCTTTCCTCGTCTGCTCCATTACGAGGATTCATTTTGAAACTGCTGCGGGGAATTTTGCGCTAAAGTCAAAAACCAACTCCGTGCGCTGATTTTTTTTCTGCCTGGCCTTTGTACTTCTAGTAACTCAATCACACCATCTCCACAACGAACCAAAACTTCGCCCTGGGCTCCGCAAAAAATTGCACCCGCTGAAAGAGCGGCAGAGAGAGCACCCATTGGTTCAGCGTTATTAACGATTTGCGAGTGCCAGATTTTTACCGTCTCTCCATTTAAGTTGACACTAACTCCGGGAAATGGGTTGAGTGCCCGAATTTGCCGATCAATTTCTGTGGCGCTAAGATGCCAATTAACTGCCGCTTCGCTTTTGAGGATTTTTTGGGCGTAGCTAACGCCTTCACTTGGCTGTGGAATACGCATAAGCGTGTGCTCCATTTGCAAGGTTGCCATGCATTGAGTCATTAGTTGTGCGCCCATAATGCCTAAGCGATCGGTCAGGCTGATACTGGTCTCATTGGCGACGATGGCTGTCTTTTGCAGGGCGACTTGATCCCCAGTATCTAGCCCTGCATCCATGCGCATAATTGTTACGCCCGTGTCGGTGTCCCCTGCCTGTATTGCCCGCTGAATTGGCGCAGCCCCACGCCAACGCGGCAAAAGTGAAGCGTGCACATTAAAGCAACCCCGGCGGCCATTGGCTTCGGTCAAATCCAAAATGGCCTGGGGTATTAGCAACCCATATGCCACCACCACCATCAGATCAAATTGAGCCTCTGCTATAGCGTCATATGCTGCTTGGGCCAAAGCATTTTTTTCTAATTCGCCTGGCTTTATTTTTAAACTAGGTGGTTGTAGTATGGGGATATGGTGTTCTATTGCAAGCGCTTTAACAGGACTGGCATGCATTAACATCCCTCTGCCTGAAGGCCTATCGGGCTGAGTAAGCACTAACACCACCTGATGGCCGGCGGCTAAAATGGCCCGCAAAGACTGTGCGGCAAATGCTGGCGTACCAGCAAAAATGACCTTCATGATTGACTCACTCGCTGCAGTAGGCCGATGTGCTTAAGCACTAGCGCGTTAGTAAATCGATAGCGCGTTTTTTCATTTTCAAAGCAATTCGTGCACGCTTTAAAGGCGATAGGTACTCGACAAAAACCTTACCCATTAAGTGGTCCATTTCGTGCTGTAGGCAGACCGCTAATAATCCTTCAGCCTCAAGCTCAAAGATATTCCCACTAAGATCTAAGGCCTTAACTTTGACGCTTTCTGCGCGCTCTACCTCATCAAAATATTCAGGAACAGACAAACATCCCTCGCGCCAGGATTTTTTTTCTGCGCTGGTCCAAACCAATTCAGGATTAATCAAAGCAATGAGTTGATTTTGCTCTTCGGTAATATCAATCACAATAATGCGTTCGTGAATATCGACTTGCGTTGCAGCTAGGCCAACGCCGGGTGCTGCATACATTGTTGCGGCCATGTCACGCACAATATTTTGAATGCGCGCATCGACCTGCTTCACAGGCTTAGCAATTTTATGCAAGCGCTTATCGGGATATTGAAGAACTTCTAGTATCGGCATGTAGGAATTATCTAACAGAGTAATAAAGCTGTCCTGACAGACAAAAATTTTCCTATACCGACAATCAATTGATGCAAACCCCAACAATATTGACCGTAAGCCGTGACGCCCCCAATTACCCTCAACAGCTACTCGACCTATACGACCCACCGGCCAGAATTTATATCTCTGGTGACACGGCCTTAATTAACCGCCAGCCTTTAGTGGCCATTGTGGGCGCCCGCGCCGCCTCTAGACAAGGTGTCTTAGACGCCACTTTTCTAGCCCAGGGCTTAGTACAAAGGGGTTTTGGAGTGGTTTCTGGTCTAGCGCTAGGGGTAGATGGGGCAGCCCACCGCAGTGCCTTGGCAGCCAATGGTTTCACTTTGGCGGTTGGCGCAACCGGGTTAGATGTGGTTTACCCCCCACAACATGCTCAACTTGCCGAAAAAATTGCCCTTAAAGGCCTACTTTTGTCTGAATTTCCCCCGGGAACTGCCCCCAAGGCGTTTCATTTTCCACGTCGTAATCGCCTGATTGCCGCACTCTGCTTGGGGGTTGTGGTGGTTGAGGCCGCAGCAAAATCCGGATCCCTAATAACCGCTCATCTGGCGGCTGAATTGGGTCGCGAGGTCTTTGCGCTGCCAGGGTCAATCCACTCAACGCTTACAAGGGGCTGCCACCGGCTCATTCAAGCAGGGGCTAAGCTAGTCACCTGTATTGACGATATTGTGAACGACTTACCCCCTAACAGGCTTCAAAACAGCCTACAAATACCCCGCGAAATCGAAATAGGGGCCGATTTATCTGCAAAATCCCCCATTTTTTCAGAATTCCCTCTGCTTCGCTGGGTTAATTATCACCCCAGCTCTATCGACGAAATCTGCCTTTTAAGTGGTATTTCTATCCAAGAAGCCCTGGTTCAGGCCTTATTACTAGAGGCTAAGGGGGTGATTGAACGACTTCCTGGAGAACGCCTTCGCTTGTTGCAAAAACAATGAATTTGGACTTTACTTAAAAGATCGGTTAATAATAAAAAAGGGGCGAATACACCGATGACTAACAAAATCGGGTTAAATTACCCTTCTTTTTAACAATTCTAATTTCCCTTCTAGTTCAAATTTAGGCTCCCGCGTGGCAAAAGCACTTACAAAATCTAAACCCGCCGCTTCTGTAGACGGTCAAACAAAAACCTTGATCATTGCTGAGAAGCCATCGGTAGCTAACGATATTGCCAAAGCTTTGGGTGGCTTTCAAAAATACGATGATTATTTTGAAAATGCCGATTTTGTAATTTCTTCAGCGGTTGGTCACTTACTGGAAATTGCCGCACCAGAAGAATATGAAGTTAAACGGGGCAAATGGTCATTTGCTAATCTGCCTGTTATTCCGCCACACTTTGCCTTGCGGCCGATCGTTAAAACTGAGTCACGCCTCAAGGTATTACAAAAGCTGATTAAGCGCAAAGATATCACCGGCCTAATTAATGCCTGTGACGCGGGGCGCGAGGGCGAGCTAATTTTTCGCCTAATTGCGCAACATGCTAAAGCCTCGCAATCGATCAAACGGCTCTGGCTGCAATCGATGACCCCCAATTCAATTCGCTCTGGGTTTGAAAATTTACGCGCCGACGTCGATATGCAGCCCTTGGCTGATGCCGCACGTTGCCGCTCAGAGGCCGACTGGCTCGTCGGCATTAATGGCACGCGTGCCATGACCGCTTTTAATAGCAAAAGTGGTGGCTTTTTTCTTACTACGGTAGGCCGAGTGCAAACCCCAACCCTCTCGGTAGTGGTTGAGCGAGAAGAACAAATACGGCAATTTATTTCTAAAGACTATTGGGAAGTAAAAGCGGAATTTATCGCTGCTGCCGGTATTTATGAAGGCCGCTGGTTTGATCCGAAATTTAAGAAGGATCCTGCCGAGACAGACCTGCGTGAAAATCGTCTGTGGAGTGAAGCCGCCGCCCAAAGCATTGTGGCCGCCTGTCGCGGCAAAAAAGGCATTGTCAAAGAAGAGGCTAAGCCTGCTACTCAGCTTGCCCCACAGCTTTTTGATTTAACTAGCCTACAACGTGAGGCCAATGCGCGCTTTGGATTTTCAGCAAAAAATACTTTGGGTTTAGCGCAAGCATTGTATGAGCGTCATAAAGTATTAACCTACCCCCGTACCGACGCTAGAGCATTGCCCGAAGATTATCTCGAAACAGTTAAACAAACCATCGAAAATTTGGCTGAACATTCTCAGGAATATAAGCCCTTTGCAAAACAAATCTTACACGGCAGTCCGGCTGATCCCAAAGCTAAAGCGGGTTATGGCTGGATTAAACCTAACAAGCGTATTTTTGATAATTCAAAGATATCTGATCACTTTGCGATCATTCCCACCCTTGAGGCGCCGAAAAATTTAAGCGAGCCTGAATACAAGTTGTATGACTTAGTGGTGCGCCGCTTCCTAGCTGTATTTTTCCCTGCAGCTGAATATCGAGTCACCACCCGCATTACTGAATCGTCGGGGCATCATTTTAAAACTGAGGGCCGCGTCTTAGTAAGTCCTGGCTGGCTTACTGTTTATGGCAAAACGATTCAAGCTGATGATGAGTTGGTGCCTGTTCAGGCAAATGAAACTGTACAAAATGAGGCGGTAGTAATAGTGCCGCTTAAAACCAAACCACCTGCCCGCTATACCGAAGCCACATTGCTCTCGGCCATGGAAAGTGCTGGCAAATGGGTTGATGATGACGATATGCGTGAAGCAATGGCTGAAAAGGGTTTAGGAACGCCAGCTACACGTGCGGCCATCATTGAAGGCTTGCTGTTTGAAAAATACATGGTGCGCGAAGCCCGAGAATTAATTCCTACTGCCAAAGCTTTTCAGTTGATGACCTTGCTGCGGGGCCTTGATGTTGAGGAGCTTACCCGTCCTGACCTTACCGGCAACTGGGAAAATAAACTGGCTCTGATTGAACAGGGCAAAATGAAGCGCGAAACTTTCATGCAAGAAATTGCGCAGATGACACAACGCATTGTGAAGCGCGCCAAAGAATATGACAGTGATACGATTCCGGGCGATTACGCCACACTCAAAACACCTTGTCCTCATTGCGGTAAAGCGGTTAAAGAAAACTATCGGCGTTTTGCCTGCGAACAATGTGGCTTTACGATTAGCAAAACACCAGGGGGGCGCGCTTTTGAATATCCCGAAGTAGAAAGTCTATTGCAAGAAAAAACCATCGGTCCATTACAGGGGTTTCGCAGCAAAATGGGCCGTCCTTTTGCGGCCATTATTAAATTAAGCGAAATTCCCGAGGATGACAAAGATTATCCAAACGCAGGCTATAAGCTAGAATTTGATTTTGGCAATAGCGCCGATGATGAAACTGAAGCAATTGACTTTACGGGGCGCGAGGCTTTGGGCGTTTGTCCAAAATGCTCAGGTGCTATTTATGAAGACGGCATGCGGTATATCTGCGAACACAATACTGGTCCGAATAAAACGTGTGACTTTAAAACTGGCAAGGTAGTGCTGCAACAAGAAATTTCCACCGAGCAGTTGAAAAAATTATTAACAGCGGGCAAAACCGACTTGCTCACTAACTTCAAATCGAATCGCACGGGGCGCGGCTTTAAGGCTTATTTGGCGCTAGATCCGAGTGGGAAAATTGGTTTTGAATTTGAAGCCAAGGCTGCTGGCAAAGCGCCCGCCAAAAAACGGGCGGGCGATACTGCCGTAAGTAAGTCGGCCGATAAGCCTAAGCGAGCGAGTCGGGCTAAGGCCGCTGAAGGCGCTTGAGCACCCTCACAGGGTAACGCTTGCTGTTCAGAGCGCGCCTGCACTTGGGCCGTAATAATGGCCGCCGCTAAAGCTGACCACAATACCCCGCGTGATCCGAGAGCGGTTGCAATGTAAAGGCCCGGCAAGGTGGGCACTGCGCCAATAATCGGTAGACGATCATTAGCAGCACAACGCACGCCTACATAAGTTCCAGCGAGATTGAGTTCGGTTAAATTGCCTTCTGCATAATGAAGTAGCGATGCTGCTTGCTGTTTGTTATGCATATCGCTAGTGGGCCAAGACGCAAGGCTGGTTTCATTTTCGTCATAACTAGAACCTACAACCAATGTGTACATGTTGGTAGTTGCATCATAACGGGCTGGCAAACAATATCCCTCTCCCGAAATAGCTGCTGTTGGCAAATACTGCAGCCACGAACTGGTTGCTGAAATTTGAAATTGATTAAGCTGACCTCGTACCGGCTTTAAAGGTAGGGCAATTTGTAAGTCGGCCACTAATTCTTTAGCGCCATGCGCGCATGCTAGCACTATTGATTTTGCTTTAGCAAGTGAACGGCCATCTTGATCAAGTGCATGCCAATGCAAACCATCATATGAAATACTTGCGACTAAAGTATTGGGCTCATATGTCAGCTTTTCTTGCTTACTTAAAATGGTGGCACAGGTTTTTTCTAGATTAATGGTTGCCCCCCTAGGAAACCAGATACCATCACGCGCTACTCCCGTTAATTGCCGCGCCTCACGGGCACGCAGCGGTTGGGCCGAAGCTTGGTCAAAGCCTGCGTTTAGTAATTGCGTATTCAGCAGATCTTCATCAAAGTCAGTGCCGATCTTGAGCGGCTGAAAAATACCCTCTTCACGCCAAAAGGGTTGCCAGGTTTGTTGGGCCAATGCAAACGCAATATAGGTTAGGCGTTGTAAAAGAGGGCGTGCACGAATCAAGCCGGGGTGGGCCAAAGCGAATGCATGAGCGGATGTTCCGGAGGCGGGCTTTGGGCCCGCATCTAAGACCCGCACAGTTTGACCCTGCTGTAAAAATGCTTGCGCAATAGCTGCGCCCGCAATGCCTGCCCCTACTAATAAAATCTCGTCTTGGTGATGCGACACTTAACTGCTAAGGCGCGCTTCAATTTTGCCGCGGGTTTCCAATAGCTCTTTGGGTAAGCGCTCTTTTAATTGCTCGAATAACTCCGTATGTAGCAATAACTCAGCATTCCAAGCCGCTTTATCTACCGAAATAACAGTGTGAAATTGCTCGTTTGAAAAATCGAGTCCTGCCCAATGTAAGTCGGCGTGTTCTGGACAAATACCAAAAACGGTTTCTTGACCTTTCGCGGTGCCTTCAACGCGTTCCAAAATCCAAGCAAGCACACGCATATTTTCACCAAAGCCAGGCCAAACAAATTTACCTTGGGCATTTTTGCGAAACCAATTAACACAATAAA
>CANKKB010000040.1 GCA_947482555.1 Burkholderiaceae bacterium
ACTGAATTTGCATCGATTTCTAAATCGGCAGAATCAATACGTGCTGATAAATCATCATAGCTTTTGAAAACGACCGCTTTGCCAGTATGTTTTAGTAAGTGCGCCTCCGCAGCAGGGGGTTTAATGACTGCACCATCTGGAGCAAGATTCCCTTTTAAGATTGCCAAGCCATCGCTTTTTACTAGTGCCTTATCAACCGAACGAATCACGTCATCATTAAATACTTTAGCATCAGCGATTAACTCACCGATGGTTTTGCCATCAACAGTTTTTTCAGAAAGGCTTAGGAAGCTGGAAAGCTGCTTGAGTAAGGCACGCAACCCGCCGGCATAGAAAAAATCTTCCATGAGATACTTGCCCGATGGCCTAATATTCGCGAGTACCGGTATTTTGCGAGCTAATTCATCAAAACGTTCTAAGGAGAGCGCAAAGCCAGCGCGCTTTGCTAGGGCAATTAAATGCACTGCGGCATTAGTAGAGCCCGATAAAGCTAAGGTAGTCATTACTGCATTATCAAAAGAGCTAGCTGTGAGAATATCGGAAGGCTTTAAATCTTCCCACGCCATTTCAACAATACGTCGTCCTGTTAGTGTGGCCATTTGCGCATGTCTTGAATCGGGTGCAGGTATAGAAGCATAACCAGATAAACACAAGCCTAGGGCTTCAACTGTGCTTGTCATAGTGGATGCGGTACCCATTGTCATACAGTGACCAGCTGAGCGAGCAATGCCATCCTCAATTTCGCCCCAGTCGGCCTCGGTTATATTGCCGGCTCGTAATTCATCCCAGTATTTCCAAACATCGCTGCCGCTACCCAAAAATTGTCCACGATAATCGCCCCGTAACATCGGGCCGGCCGGTAAAAAGATGGTGGGAATGTTCATACTAATTGCGCCCATGAGTAAAGCAGGCGTTGTTTTGTCACAGCCGCCCATCAATACGCACGCATCAGCTGGATAGGAGCGCAATAACTCTTCGGTTTCCATCGCTAAAAGATTGCGATACAACATGGTGGTTGGTTTTTGAAAGGGCTCTGACAAACTCATGGCCGGCATTTCAACTGGAAAACCGCCGGCTTGCCAAATACCCCTTTTAACTTCTTCAGCACGCTGCCGAAAATGACTATGACATGGATTGATGTCGCTCCAAGTATTAATAATAGCGATGACGGGTTTGCCAGCATAATCGCTGCGGGTATAGCCCATTTGTGCGGTGCGCGAACGATGCGCAAAGCTACGCATATCTTTTACACCATACCAGCGATGACTACGCAGTTCTTCTGGTTTTTTGCGATTCGATTTACTCAATTTTGGCACCTGACTCTTTAATAACAGCGACCCAACGATCATTTTCAGCTTTAATAAATGCGGCAAATTCACTTGCTGATCGTTCGGTAATGGGGGTTCCGGCTTTTTCAAAGCGCTCACGTACTTCAGGATTCGCTAAGGTTTTCTTGAGAGCGGCTTGTAATTTTTGCACCACATCTTTAGGCATATTAGCGGGCCCAACTAAACCTTGCCACCCGGAGGTTTCTAATTCAGCATAACCCGACTCGCGCACTGTCGGCACATTAGGCAGATCTTTATCTCTAGTTGGACTAGTAATAGCAATCGCCTTTAGATTGCCAGACTGAACTTGCGGCACCAAGATGCCAGTAATATCGACCAAGATATGCGTTTGGCCAGAAATTAAGTCAACAATGGCGGGTGCAGAACCTTTATAGGGAACATGCGTTAGTTTGATTCCACCAACATTATTGAGTAACTCGCCATTTAAATGGGTAATAGAGCCATTGCCACCAGACGCAAAATTGGCTTTACCTGGATTCTTTTTTGCCCACTGGATAAATGTTTTGAGTGAGTCTACTGGCAGCTCTCGTGGGACAACAGCAAGGAAATAAGTCGAAACAATTTGCCCAATGGGGGTGAAGTCTTTTAAAGGATCATAAGGTTTTTTGGCCATCATATTCGGTGCTAAGACCATGGGCCCAATATTTGCTACAACGAGGGTGTAACCATCAGGGGCAGCACGCGAAAGCTCGGTGAGGGCGATGACACCAGCAGCGCCTGGTTTATTTTCAACAATCACTTGCTGTCCTAACGCTTCGCCAAGATAGGGCGCTATGAGCCGCGAGGTAAAATCGAGACCGCCACCGGGAGGGAAGCCAACAATTAGCTTAATGGGTTTGTTAGGATAGTTCGATTGCGCGTGGCTTGGAAAAGCCATAATGAGACTCGCAATTATGACTAAGAATGATAAGCGCCACTGTTTTAACATTGCCCCCCCTTTTTTTATTATTCTAACGCACTCGAAGAAGCCATAAACTGGGTATCTATGCCGATATTTCAAGCCGAAGATTTAAAAACTAAAATTATTCCAATAATGAGAGCTACTGGTAGCTCTGAGGCGGAAGCTTTACGGGTTTGTACCAACTTGATTCAGGCTAACCTGAAGGGTCATGACTCACATGGTGCGGGAATGATTCCGCGGTATGTGGAATCATTTATGGAGGGCTCTTTACAACCCAACCAAACCATTCGGGTTATGAGCGATTTAGGAAGTATGTTGGTGCTAGACGGTCAACAAGGTTTTGGCCAAGTTGTCGGTGAAGAGGCAATGGCTATGGGAATTGCCAGAGCAAAAAAATTAGGTAGTTGTATTGTGTCTCTATCGCGTGCTCATCACTTAGGCCGCATTGGGCATTTCGCTGAAATGGCTGCAGCTGAGGGTTTAGTGTCGATTCAATTAGTGAACGTCATTTCTGCGCCGGTGGTAGCAGTATGGGGCGGCGGCATCGGTCGGCACGGTACTAATCCCTTTTGTATTGGTGTGCCACTTGCTAATCGTGCACCGTTTATTTTAGACTTTGCTACTAGCCGCTCAGCTCAAGGCAAGATGCGAGTTGCCCATAACGCCGGTAAAGAAGTAAGTCCGGGATATTTAATTGATCAACAGGGCAAGCCTACAAATGATCCAGGCGTAGTTGTGAAGCCTGATAGCGCAGGTAATTTAGGCGCACTAATGCCATTTGGCGAGCACAAGGGCTCGGGTTTAGCTATTGCCTGTGAACTACTGGGCGGTGCCTTAACGGGTAATGGTACCTGGAAACCGCCCAAAGTAAAAAAACGCGCCATTTGGAACGGCATGTTATCAATTTTGATCAATCCGATTAGCATCAATTCGAAAGAGCAATTTGACTTAGAAACAAATTCCTTTATTGAATGGGTTTATCAAAGTCCGGCGAGCGAGGCAGGCGTACCCGTTATGCTAGCTGGTGAGCCCGAACAAAAAATGCTGGCACAACGCTTAGCAGATGGTTTTGAGATAGACGATAAAACTTGGCAAGATATTTGTGCGGCAGGGAAAAAAGTTGGGGTTAACTTAAACTAGGATTCATTTTTTTATAGATGTTCAATTTATTGGAAAGAATATGCACTCAATCACAACATCACTTAAAACGAAGTTAAAGCAAGGCAAAACTATTGGCGGCGCTTGGATGATGACTGTGAATCCCGCATTTGCAGAAATTGCATCGGCGGTTGGACTCGATTTCGTGGTGGTTGATATGGAGCATGGCGCAATTGGCTTAGCCGACTTACCGGGAATATTGCGTGGCTTTAGTGGCGAAACTAGTGCGCTCGTCCGCGTACCATCGGCCGATCCTAGTTTAATTGCACGGGTACTTGACCGAGGTGCACACGGCGTGATGGTGCCACGTGTTGAGAGTGTTGCCACAGCCTTAGAGGTAGCGCGAGCAGCAAAATTTCCACCTCTAGGCGATCGCGGCTTAGCTTTACCTGCACTTAGGGCCTCTGCTTATGGAACTAATCCCGATTACCGTAATAATGCCAATAGAGATACATTAGTGATTATTCAGGTTGAGTCGCGCAATGCGATGAATTTAGCTGTCGAGATTGGTAGCTTGCCAGAGGTTGATTTAGTCTTTGTTGGGCCTACTGATTTATCGGCTAATTTAAATTTAGAAGGGCCAGATCATTTTGCCGCATTAAATCAAGCTATTGATAGCGTGGTGGCGCAATGCAAGACCGCAAAAATTCCAGTTGGCATCATTCCATTTGCTGGAAGGGCTATTCCTGATCTTAAACAGTTGGGATTTCAAATGATTGTTGCTGGCAGTGACGTCGGTTTCTTAAGAGAATCAGCCGTTAATTTAAAGAAAACCCTTGAAGCGAATTAAATTCCTCATTTTCTCCATCGATTGACTTAAATGGGGGATAGAGAATCACTCACTTCGGCAGAGCTTGCTGAAATTGCTGCCAAAACGATCGAACATTACAACCTAAATGCAGATTCTTTTTTTGAGGGCACGCGTGATCATGACGTTAGTCAAAACATAGCTGCATTATTAAAGGCGATTGCGGGTGTGGGCCCTCACCATATTTTAGATTTTGGTTGTGGCCCTGGTCGGGATTTAAAGGCGTTTAGGGCGCTTGGCCATCATGTCATTGGCCTAGAGGGTAGTACGGAAGCAGCGGCTATAGCCCGCAAATTTAGTGGCTGTGAAGTTTTGGTGCAAGATTTTTTTAATCTGCAACTACCAAATAATTATTTTGATGGCGTTTTTGCTAACGCTTCGTTATTTCACATACCTAAGCAACTGCTACCCAAAGTATTGCTTGAATTATTTAATACACTAAAGCCCGCTGGAATTTTATTTAGTTCTAACCCGCGCGGTGAAAATCAAGAGGGCTGGAATGGTGATCGATACGGCGCTTATCATGATCACGAAACTTGGCAAGTTTTTTTAAAGGCTGCGGGCTTTACAGAAGTTGATCATTTTTATCGGCCACCCGGTTTACCAAGAGAGCAGCAGCCTTGGTTGGCAAGCGTTTGGCGCAAATAAGTTATTTTTTCAGGTTTGCGGCAATGCGCCGAGTTACCTTTGGTGGAGCAATATCGATATGATGCCGATGCCGCTCTTCTTGCATATTTAAGTCATCGGCAGTAAAGCGATCGAAACGGCGTAAATAGTCTGCCCATGTTTCAAATACATAGTACTCAACAAATTTACCGGTATGCTCAGCATCCTCGAACAAACTCCATGACAGAGCTCCCTGTCTTAAGCGTGATTTCCGAGTGCTGGCCATGATTTTTTTAAAGGCCTCATTTTGTGCTGCGTCGGTCTGATATTCAATCGAGATCATTACTGGCCCCTCGCTTGGATCAATATTACGCGATGGGTTAGGGCGTTCTAGCGGGCAAACTGGGCTCATATCTTCTTGATGCAAACCTTCCACATGCAATTTACGAACGGCGATTAAGGCAACAATACCAAAGATTGAACTTAAGCCAATACTGACACTAACATTGGTCTCAGTTGCAATTTTCCCCCAAATAGCGGCGCCTAATGCGCTGCCACCCATGATGCTCATTTGGTAAAGCGACATACCGCGAGCCCGTACCCAACTTGGCAAACACAATTGGGCTGAAGTCGTGAGCGAATTTGCAACGCTAATCCAGGCAATACCACTAATCAGCATAAAGATGGAAGCAAGCCATAAATTGAGCGATAACACTACGCCAGCTGAGCTAATCGATAAGAGAATAATTCCATAATTTGCTAATTGATTAGTACTAAGCCGCATTTTTAAGCGAGGCAGTTGAGAGCCGGCAATAACAGCTCCCAAACCTAAACACGAGAGTAACAAAGTAAAGATATGGGCATTACCTTGAAAATGATCTTTAGCGATAACAGGCAAAAGAGCAATTAGGCCAGTTGACTGTAGGAAAAATAAGAAAGTGCGGATGAAGATGGCTTGCAATTGATTCGATTGGCGCACATATTGCAAGCCCACGCGCATGGCTCCAAAAAAACGCTCGCCCGGGAGGGCTGAAACATAATATTGATATTGCCAACGTAATACGACCCAGGATGTAATGAGTGAGAGCACCATGTTGAGGGCAAAGACATATTGACTGCCGGCGGTAGCAATAATAATTCCCGCAATTAGTGGGCCAACGATGCGCGAGACGTTCATGGCAATGGCATTTAATGCTAGGGCTGGTTGCAAGGAATCGCGTGGCACTAATTCTGGGACTAAGGCGGCAAAGATAGGCCAGCGCATCGCTAAGCCAATACCATTGGTAAAGGTTAGGAATAAGAGGACATATGGGTTGAGCAAGCCAAACACTAAGAACAGCATTAATGCAGTGGCATTAGCCGCTAACCATAGCTGAGTAAAAACAAAAAAATGTTTGCGATTCAGAATATCAGCCAGCGCACCGCTCGGTATACCCAGCAGTAGAACAGGTAGGCTTGATGCAGTTTGGACTAAAGCAATTAATGTTGCCGAGGTCGTTAATGAGGTCATCATCCACGCAGCGGCCACATCATTCATCCACATGCAAATGGTGGCCGTAAGCCAGACTAAATAGATTGAGCGAAATACCTTAAATTTCAGCGGCGCTAACCACTTTTGCGAAAAAATCCATTTATCTATGAATGCACTCATTAAGCTATTTTAATGTATTAATCGCTGCTAACAAGGCGCTAAATCATCATTTACAAAGGTAAGCGCTAGACGCGAAGACCAATTTAGTAACTTAATCGATATCTCTATACAGTTAATAATATTGTGATTATTGACTTGGCTGCGGTTGTCGAGAAACTGAGCAATAAATAGTAATTCAATAGAATGTGTGCTGTCATCTAGAGCAGCAAGCCAAGTAAAAGCGACCATTTAAATCTTGGCTCCTCGACGTGGGATCGAACCACGGACCAACAGATTAACAGTCTGCTGCTCTACCGCTGAGCTATCGAGGAATAGCCGATATTCTAGCAGAAGTTGCCTTAGTGGCTATGCTGCAGGCTGCATTTAAGCATTCAAAACAATTTAAATAGGATAGGCTATATTCTTAACTATGTCTAAAAAAAGCGCTTCTGCGCTACTTAAAAAAGCGACTTTAGATACGCTAAGCGCCAATACTGGTGCAAAACTTTCGATTGCCGATCGTTTTGCCCTTGGAAAATCGTTGCGTAAAAAAGTGAGCTTAGCTGAGCAGGGCGACTTTATATTGCCTAAAAAAAGAATAGGCCTTATTGAAATCCTGAAGAAACAAGAAAAAAACCGTCTTCATCCTGCTATACCGATTCGCTATCAGCGGATGAAGGAGTCGCCGTTTTCTTTTTACAGAGGTGCAGCAGCGATTATGGCGCAAGATTTAGCTAGTCAACCGACTACTAATATCAATGTGCAACTATGTGGCGATATGCACGTTTCAAATTTTGGATTTTTTGCCACCACTGAACATAAATTGGTTTTTGGCATTAATGATTTTGATGAAACCTTACCTGGAAGCTGGGAGTGGGACTTAAAAAGATTAGTGGCTAGTGCAGTTATTGCTTGCGAAGAACTTGGCGGGAGCGAGTCTGATAGTGAATTAGTAGTGCGTAAAATTATTAGTAGTTATCGGGAAAAATTAACTGAATATGCCTCGTTGAGCTACGTTAATTTAGCCTATGAATTTCTCGGCGAAAGGGTTGTACGCGATAACTTTAGTAAGTCTCATTTAAAATTTTTTGATCAATTCATCAAAAAAACAAAGGGAAAATGTAATTTAGGCGTATTTGAAAAATTTACCGATTTAATAGGCAACGATAGAAAATTTATCGAAAATCCGCCCTTAATTCAGCGTGCAGATGTTACCCTAGAAGGTCTGCCGATGCGTGAAGTATTGGAGGCCGCATTAAATGATTATCAAAAATCATTATTACCCGATAAGGAACTTTTATTTAATCGCTACTCCTTAAAAGATTATGTTCGAAAGGTAGTCGGCATTGGTAGTGTGGGAACGATTTGTGGGGTATTGTATTTTGAAGGCGCTAGTTTAGAAGACCCTCTATTTTTGCAATATAAACAGGCTCAAGAATCCGTTTTATCCCCTTATATTGGCTCTTCTATTTATAAAAACCAAGCGCACCGCGTTGTAGTTGGACAAAGATTATTGCAAGGCGCTCCCGACATATTTCTTGGTTATGTGGAGTCTTCATCAAAATACTATTACGTAAGGCAACTTCGTGACATGAAGGGGGGGCTTACTTTTGGCGATGATGGTTGTAATTTAGAGGCATTTGAAGACTATGCCAAAATGTTTGGCTGGGCTTTAGCGCTGGGTCATGCGCGTTCTGGTGATGCCGCAAAAATTGCAGGTTATCTGGGAAAATCACATGCAATTGATGATGCTTTATATCGATTTTCTATGACGTATGCAAAACAAAATTTGCAAGATTACGAATTATTTTGCCAAGCTATTGAGAGCGGTAAGTTGCACGATAGCTAATCTATCACCCAACTCTATTTAGTAATTTATTCCATTAATTGTTATTGCTATTATCTATAAACTATGAATCACGCTGCCTCCCCGAATATTCCCCTCATACTCAGTATCGCTGGGTCTGATAGCAGTGGTGGCGCAGGAATTCAAGCTGACTTGAAAGTCATTACCGCATTAGGTGGTTATGGAATGACTGCCGTTACAGCCATTACTGCTCAAAATACCCTTGGGGTTATGCAGATTCAAGCGATTGACTTAGATGTGATTGATGCACAGATTGATGTCGTTATTGCAGATATGGGAGTCGATGTTGTCAAAATTGGGATGTTGGCGACACCTGAAATTGTGCGTGTGGTGGCCAAGACCTTACGCCGGCACCAAGTGAAGCAAATTATTCTTGACCCTGTCTTGCAAGCTACTTCGGGTGCTAGCTTAGGTGGTAATGAAACCGCTGCAGCTATGCGGGAAGATTTATTTCCTATAGCTAACTTAATTACACCGAATTTATCAGAAGCTTCGATTTTATTAGGCCGGGTAATTACTCAGGCCCATGAATTTCCTTTGGCTGCGCAAGAACTGATGCAACTTGGTCCTCAAGCAGTTTTAATTAAAGGTGGCCATTTGCCAAATGTAGTTAGTGACTTAACCGATTATTTGTTATGGCAAAGTGAATCTGGCATACAGTTCCGTGAATTTCATCATCGGCGAATTGATACCATTAACACCCATGGCTCGGGATGTTCCCTCGCTGCAGCAATAGCAACTTACTTAGCTTGGGGTTTAGCGCTAGATGAGGCGGTGGCTAAAGCGATTGATTATGTTGAGGCAGGTATTGCTGCAGGCCAATATCTAAATCTTGGCAGTGGTGCAGGGCCCTTATGGCATATGCATGCCTTTTACCCGCAGTCAAACTCAAAGCAAGATTAATTTAAGTCTTCATTAATTCTTGTAGCGTTTTAACAGCCGCAATGGGATCACTAGCTTGGGTTATAGCCCTCACTACAGCCACAGAACCAACTCCACTTTGCGCAACAGCATGAATACTATCGGCATCGATTCCGCCAATTGCAACGAGTGGATAGTCGCTCAATAATTTAGCGTATTGATAGAGGCGGCCTAAGCCCTGTGGCGCCGTTGGCATCACTTTTAAATTGGTGGGAAAAATGGCTCCCATGGCGATATAGCTTGGACATAAGCGATCGACTGTAACCATCTCGGCATAGCCGTGTGTACTTAGTCCTAACCGTAATCCTGCTTGACGAATTGCCTCTAAATTTGCATTGCCAAGATCTTCTTGGCCCAAATGAACGCCATAGGCATTTTGCTCGATAGCCTCTTCCCAATAATCATTAATAAAGAGCAGGGATTTACTATCTTTGGCGGCAGCAATCGCGTGCTTAATTTCACGTTGAACGACCTTCCGATCGTTGGATTTAAAGCGCAGTTGAATGGTCGGCGCTTCGGCTTCAACCATGCGCGCTACCCAAGTTGCATCAGGCATGACAGCATATAGACCCAAACGTTTTGGGCATGCGGCAAAGGCTTGTGGATTCATTGCGCGAGACCAGGGCAATAAATCAAAATGCTCTGGTCGGTTGGGCCATGCTTGAGGATTAAAGCCACCATCCAGATGGGCCATTCTTGACCAGGCTTTCCCAACTATATTGGCATCGGCCTCAGTAAAGCCCATTGTGATTGCCGCTATGGCGCCTGCTAATTCAACATGATCTAGCGCATGTTCATTATGAATTATGGGCGGCGGGTTTGCTAGTGTTGATGGGGGCACTGGAAGACAAAGATCATCATTGCGGTGAGCTGCAATAATTTGGTCAGCTAAATCACGAATCAAGCTCATTCCCTAATACTCATATTATTAGATTCATGTTTTAAGCTTGATGCCAAAACGGCGTACCAATGAGGGGAGTACTGGCCTCCGCAGAATCTTGGGCAGTCATAGCGCCCGATAAGAAAGCCATGCGCCCAGCATTTACAGCTTGAGCAAATGCTTTTGCCATGATGATGGGGTCAGTTGCTAAGGCTACCGCAGTATTTAGTAGTACGGCGTCATAACCCCATTCCATCACGGTGCAAGCGTGAGATGGCAAGCCTAAGCCTGCATCAACGATGAGCGGCACAGTTAGGCGTTCACGGAGTAATTGCATTGCATAGGGATTCAGTGGGCCTTGCCCTGTGCCAATGGGAGCTGCCCACGGCATCACTGCTTGGCAGCCCACATCAACTAAGCGCTGACATAGGATTAAGTCTTCAGTACAGTAAGGTAGGACTTTAAAGCCATCCTTAATTAAGTGCTCCGCAGTTTGTACTAACTGTAAAGTATCGGGCTGCAAAGTGTAATCATCACCAATGAGTTCTAATTTGATCCACGGAGTATTAAATACTTCACGTGCCATTTGCGCTGTAGTAATCGCTTCTTGCGGACTATGGCAACCGGCAGTATTGGGTAAAACGGGTACCGCCATTTTTTTGAGTAATTCCCAAAAGCCACTTTCAGCGATTGCAGTACCCGAGCCTTGGCGGCGCAAGCTCGCGGTAATCATTGCGGGACCCGCAATTCGAATTACATTTTCTAAAATTTGTGGTGACGGATAACGCGAGGTGCCAAGTAATAAGCGGCTCGCAAATGCTTCACCATATAAAACCAGTGTATCGGCAGAATGGAGGGGAAGGGGGGCTGTCATGTTGAGATTGTCATAGCAAAGGAGATGGTTATCTTCATTGAAATTAGCCGCCGGTCACGGGTGCGATGACTTCAACCTGATCGTTTTCTGCTAATAAATGGTGCGCATGTTGTGTTCTAGGAATAAATTGCAAATTAACCGCTACCGCATAGGGCGGTTTAGCCGCAATCAATTGCAGCAGATCACTTACCTTGCTAAGAGCAGGTAATTCATGAGGAATATGGTTAACTACAATGCGCATAAAGCTCGACTTTGTATAACGGATAATTGCAGTTGCTCTGCTAAAGCACTGCTTGCAGTGTCTGCGCTAGCAGCCGAAATACTTTCTAGTAACTCGATGGCGCAATCGACAATAGCAGGTGCAATCATGAAGCCATGGCGATATAAACCATTAATTTCCATCACTCCTTTTTCTGTAATACGAATTGCGGGTAAATTATTTTTTAAGGTTGGACGGCATTGGGTCAGGGCTTCAAGAATGCGGGCTTCTGCAAAGCCGCTATGTACGGTGTAAGCAGCACTCAGTAGCTCCATAGTTGAACGCAGGCTAGCGGGCGATAAATCTTCCGATTCAATTTCCGTAGCGCCGATGACATAGATATCATTTTCCTTGGGGGCAATATAAATGGGATAGCGTGGGTGAATGAAACGAATAGGACGACTGAGCTTGACCTCAGGGGCATGTAAACGTACTACCTCACCACGTACACCACGTAATGAATTATTTTCATTACTAGATGTAGCCCATGCTGCTTTTGCCCCTAAGCCACGACAATCGATAATGCCAACATAATTTTTTTGGATTAATGTATGAGGCTCGATACTTTGATGCCAATGACAAATTACCTTTAAGCTTTTTAATTCTTCAGCTAAGGCAGTTAATAGTTGGCGGTTATCAAGTTGACCTTCATTTGGTAAAAATAAACCGTGCTGAAAGCGATTTCCTAAGCTGGGCTCTAAGGTACGAATATCTTCTTGCGCAAGTTTTTGGGGCGTACTGAGTACTGTATTTAGTTGACAGTTGTGGCTCAGTTTGGCGGCAAAGCGTTTGGCTTCAGCCGCATCTTGACGATGCCATAAGATAAGGGTGCCCGCTTGTTGAAAAAATACGGGCTCAGTTAATTTTGCTAGGATGCTAGGCCAACGCGCTAAGCTATAAAGGCCCATTTGCACTACATTGGCTTCAGTTATTGCCGATTCAGCCAGGGGTGCGAGCATTGACGCAGCAACGCGAGCTGCAGAATGCTCTGCCGCTGGGCCACCTTGATCAAATAGTTCTACCTTGGCGCCAGCTTGCGCAAGCTTAACCGCAAGTAGTCGGCCCAATAAACCGGCACCGACTATCGCATAGTTTTTATGCGTCAAATCAATTGCTGACATGTTAAGCCAAACTTATCCGTTTGATTGATCATTGTTGCCCACAATTACTGATAAATTTCACTGCCACGCTGGCGAAACTCAATCGACTTTTCTTCCATTCCTTGCTTAGCTTCCTGCGTGATCGGGATAACTTTCGGATTGCCATCGGCATCTAAAGTAGCAGCGTAGTCACGGACTTCTTGCGTAATCTTCATCGAGCAGAATTTAGGCCCACACATCGAGCAGAAGTGGGCAATTTTTGCGCCTTCTGCTGGCAAAGTCGCATCATGGTATTCACG
>CANKKB010000041.1 GCA_947482555.1 Burkholderiaceae bacterium
AAATCGTAATCGCTTAATTGGCGAGCGCCAAAAAAGAAGTAATCGCTTTTATGAGGAAGCGCGCTTGCCGCGCCAAGAACGCGCCTTAATTGCTGACTATCGTGATAGTGGTTACGACCGAGGCCATAACGCCCCGGCTGCCGATATGCACAATGAGCAAGCAATGGCGCAATCTTTTTCTCTCGCCAACATGATGCCCCAAGCACGCGAAAATAATCGGGGCATTTGGGCTAAACAAGTTGAGCAGGCGACGCGGCATTACGCGCTGCGGGCTAGCGGAGATATTTATGTGTTCACGGGGTCAACTGGCAACATCGGTCGAATTGGTGCTAGCCAAGTCACTATTCCCAGTCATCTTTATAAATTAGTTTATGACCCTAGCCGTAAAAAAGCGTGGGCTTACTGGGTAGAAAATACCAATGCAGCCGCAATGACTCCGCCCATTTCATATCAAGAGTTAAAAGACCGTACGGGTATTGATTTTCATCTGCCCGATATCACACCATAAGCATGAAACTTAAAACCAGCGACATGAATAAACGCAGATGGATACTAGCATTCTGCCTATTGCCTTTAATCAAAAATACATTCGCCCAAACTGATTTTTTTATCACCAAGCAATGGATTGATCTATTTCTTTGGGGTGCTTTTCCACTCAGCAAAAATGCCCTAATTGCACAAATAATCTTCAAAGACCCAGAGATCACTTTACTAGCAACCGAACAGCGGGTTGAATTGAAGGCGCATTATGTCGTTAACGGGCCAGCCCTAGGGAAGAAAACCTATGCCGGGAATATTGCCTTGAATTCTGGCTTGCAATATAAAGCCAGCGATCGCATAGTGCGACTTGCACAGCCTCAGCTCGAGTTATTTACCGTTGATAGCGATAACGACGCTTCGCAACAAATAACCGCCTTGCTCAAAAAAATAGTACCAGCCCTACTAGAGCAACAAGTCATTTATCGCTTTGAAAATAGTTCGTCCATGCTTAGCAATGCTCCCAAAAAAATCCAAATTGAGAACGATGGAATACGTCTGCAGTATTAAATAAAGCCGAGTTTAAAAGTGCAGCTTATTTACCTGGAGCTTCTAAAGCTAAAGTCACAATGCGTTTGGCCATATCTTGAAACGCTTTTACCGAACTAGATTCCAAGCGGAATGATTCGCCTTGAACGGTAACAACACCGCCGCCAATAAAATCTTTTGATTGGCTGTCAGTAATTTTATTTTCAACCACTAAAGCTGGCGTTTTTGAATTCATCCCCCCAGCATAAGCAGCCGCGTTTGTAGCTAAGCCAATTGGCGTGAAATTCCATACTTTTAAATTGTCATTGGTTAGCTCTGCTCCAGTAATGGCCAGAGACACACGCGCCACCTTAGGACCAGGTTGAGTGACGATTTTTAAGCCTTTATTCAGAATAGCGGCACGAATAGTTTGATCTAAAATCATTTTAGTTTCTGCCACAAGTTGCGGCGTAATAGCCCCCGAATAATCGGTTTGATTGAGAGCAATTGGGTCGACAATAATTTCGGTATATTGACTTGAGGATAGGCCCGCCTTGCGATAGCGCCACATTTGTACGTCTTGTGGCATATCCTGAACAGGCTGTAAGAGCTTGTAATTTGGTAAAAAACCCGACTCAGGTATTTTATCTGTGCTGCCAATACGGCTGCCGCCACAAGCTGTCAAAACAGCGGCACTTAATAGGGTAAAGCAGAATAAAAGAATGTATTTCATTTTTATGACAACCCTATAGAGTAAAGGTAGCGAAATTTCCGTTAGCAAGCTGGAACAGCGTAAAGCACATCATACTGGTATATCTTAGTCTGACCAAATAAAACGGTCCTGCCAATATTCACTAGAATGGGAGGATGAAATTATCTACCTTTTTTCACCGTCACTTGGTATGGCATTTGTGTATTGCGCTATCCATTTTCCTTGCGTACCTGATTTTATCGGAACCAAAACCGATTATTGCTTGGTTTGGCTTCATTCTTTTTGCTACCCTATCGTTAATTGGTCTCTTTAATCTACTGCAGACTAAGCATGCAGTTTTAAGAAATTATCCTGTAGCAGGCTTATTTCGTTTTTGGATGGAAGCCATTCGCCCTGAAATTCGCCAATATTTAATTGAATCAGATACTGACAAGGTACCCTTTTCACGCAATCAGCGCGCAATTGTTTACCAGCGGGCAAAAAATTTATCCGATCAACGCGCATTTGGTACGCTTGAAAATGTCTATGCCCCTGGTTACGAATGGCTAGCTTATGCCAATGCACCATCACCTAAGGTACCCATTAATACCCTGCATATCGAAGTCGGGGGTAAAGCATGTACTCAACCCTATGCCATTTCAATCTTCAATATTTCTGCAATGAGCTTTGGCTCACTTTCTGCGAATGCCATCTTAGCGCTGAATAAGGGGGCGAAGTTGGGCGGCTTTGCTCAAGATACCGGTGAGGGATCGGTTTCACCCTATCACCGTAAATATGGTGGTGATCTGATTTGGGAAATTGGCTCAGGCTATTTTGGTTGCCGCACTGCAAGCGGACATTTTAATTTAGCGAAATTTACCGAGGTAGCTAATGATCCGCAAATTAAAATGATTGAGATCAAATTATCACAAGGCGCAAAACCAGGGCATGGCGGCGTACTCCCAGCGGCAAAAATTACCCCTGAAATAGCTAAAACGCGTGGTGTTCCCGTCGGTGAGGACTGTATTTCTCCGCATCGCCACACTGCCTTTCATACGCCCACCGAATTTATGCATTTCATTGCGCAATTGCGCCTTAGCGCCAACGGCAAGCCAGTGGGCTTCAAACTATGCATTGGTCAGCCTGAAAATTGGTTTGCCCTAGTGAAGGCGATGCTCGAAACCGGCATTACCCCAGACTTTATTGTGGTGGATGGTAGCGAAGGTGGTACAGGCGCAGCACCGGTAGAATTTATCGATCATGTGGGTATGCCGATGCGGGAGGCTTTACGCTTAATTCATAGCACGCTCGTCGGGGTCAATTTACGGGATCAAATTCGGCTCGGCGCGGCGGGGAAAATTATCACTGCATTTGATGTCCTGCGTACCTGTGCGATAGGAGCAGATTGGTGTAACTCAGCACGGGGATTTATGTTTGCTATTGGTTGTATTCAATCACGAATCTGTAATACCGACCGTTGTCCAACTGGCGTTGCAACCCAAAATCTGCAGCGCCAAAAAGCCCTTGATCCCTTAGATAAAGGTCAGAGGGTCTTGGCATTTCATCAAAATACCCTCAAAGCGGTAGCCGATCTATTGGCTGCAGCAAGTTTAAAACATACCTCTGAAGTAACTCCTAATCTCATCATGCGTAGAAATGATAATGGCCATGTGGAATCTTTTGCGACCAGCCTATTATCGATAGAAGCCGGATCTCTCTTAACAGAAAATACCGCCCTCATCTTTGCTAAACAAGCGCCCTATCTCACCGATGCTTGGCTCAATGCCAATTCTCATGTTTGGTAGGATGAAAGAAACACTTCTTTAACTAATAAATCCTGATGTCTTACTCAATTGAAGTTGTTCAGAGCCTTGCTGAAATCAAAGCTGCTATATGGAATTCATTATTAGGGCCTGATTCGGGCCCCTTCTTACGCTACGAATTTCTAGCTACGCTTGAAGAGACCGGTTGCGTTGGTAATGAAACAGGCTGGCAACCGGCGCATCTCATTTTGCGTGAGACAGGTAATACTGAGATATGCGGGGCAATGCCGCTTTATCTCAAACGCCATTCTTATGGCGAATACGTCTTCGACTGGGCTTGGGCTGAAGCGTATAACCAAAATGGCTTGCAATACTATCCCAAGGCATTATGCGCGATACCTTTTACGCCAGTGCAAGGCGGTCGAATTCTAGCGCACTCGGCGGAAATGCACACTGCACTTGTTCACGGCCTTAAACAATTAGTTAAACAAAACCATTTATCCTCTGCGCATGTTTTATTTCCCCTCGAGGAGAGTTTGTCGGCCTTAGTGGCGGATGGCTTTTTACTTCGCAATGCAGTGCAGTTTCATTGGCACAACCAATCATTTATCAATTTCGAGAGCTTTTTAAATTGTCTTAACATGAAGAAGCGCAAGAATATTCGCCGTGAACGGCGAATCGTTGAGCAAGCAGGCATTACGTTTAAACATCTTACGGGATCGGCAGCGACTCAAGAGGATTGGCAATTCTTTTATCGTTGTTATGCCAACACCTATTTTGAGCATCACTCTACGCCCTACCTCAATCAAGATTTTTTTATGCAATGGGCAGAGCGTATGCCTGAAAATCTCCATTTAATTTTTGCTCAACGGAATGAACAGGCTATTGCTGCCTCCTTATTGGTCGTTGATCGCGCAGCACCCATCTCAACTGCCTATGGTCGCTATTGGGGGTGTCTCGAACACCTTCCCTGTTTACATTTTGAAACTGCTTATTACCAAGCTATTGAATTTTGTATCACGGAGAAAATTCAATTATTCGAAGGTGGCGCGCAAGGCCAGCACAAAATGGCACGCGGGTTTTTGCCCACCACCTTACAATCAGCGCATTGGTTAGCTGATGAACGCTTTTTAAGTGCAGTAGACCGATTTTTAGAGCGCGAGCGCGAAGGCATTGCTGAATATATTGATGAGCTTCAAGAGCATTCGCCCTTACGTCAAAACAGAAATGTAAATATCAGCTAAAGTATGCCTATGAACGATGGTGCAAATTCTTTATTAATTGGCGATGCGGATTCTGATTCACCCTGCATTGGTGTCTGCTCGACCCTATTTGATGAAATTTGTATGGGTTGTGGCAGAACTGCACAGGAAGTCAGTAACTGGGTTTTTTTATCACCGGTAGAAAAAAAAATAGTCTGGGAACGCATTCAATCCGAAGGAACTGCGATGCGCTTCCAGACTAAGAATTAAGAGCTTTTATTAGTCTGCGTAGACTCCAGCCGCTTTAATAATTGGTGACCATAAATCAATCTGTGCTTTCAAGTGAGTTTTCAATCCCTCTGGGCTAGCATTTGCTTGGCTCGGAATTTCAACACCCATTTCAGCCATCTTACTTTTATAGCCAGGATCTTGAATTGCAGCCTTCAGGGCAGCGGCTAATTTATCGGTATCGGCCTTAGGCGTTCCCTTTGGTGCATAAACACCGTGCCATACTTTAACTTCAAAGTTTTTCAAACCCTCTTCGTTCAAGGTTGGTACTTTGTCAAAGGCTTTAATCCGTTGCAAGGTAGTCGTACCATAAGCCTTAACAGCGCCTGCAGTGACCTGCGTGCCGATGTTCGTTGTTTGATCGCACATGAGCTGAACCTGATTACCCATTAAGTCAGTTAAGGCAGGGGCAGTTCCCTTGTAAGGAACGGTAGTTAAGTCAATCTGTATGCGACTCATTAAGAGTAAACCGCATAAATGGCTAGCCGAGCCAATACCTGCATTAGCGTAAGCAATCTTGCTGGTATTCGCCTTCATATAAGGTACTAGATCTTTGAAGTTTTTGGGGGGTAAATCTTTATTTGCAATGAGCATCATCGGTACGTCTGCTACCTGGCCAATATATTCATAATCATTCATTGGGTCGAAACCAAGATTTTTATATAAAGCGGGAGCAGTCGACATGCCAATATGATGGATTAATAATGTATGCCCATCTTTTGGAGCCATCACTACTTTTTTTGCCGCAATGGTACCGCCGGCGCCCGGGGTATTTTCAACAATAATTTGCCCCTTTAATTGCTTGCCCATGACTAAGGCAAGCTCACGCGCCACTTTATCGGTAGGGCCGCCAGCAGCAAAAGGCACAATTAAGGTAATCGGTCGATCGCCAGGAAACTCAGCCGCCTGAACAGCTGGAATGATAAAACCCATACTAACTAGCAGTGAGGTCGCAAAAACCAGTTTCTTTGTCAATTGCATTACAACTCCTTGTTTATATTAAATAAATCATTAACTAACCCGTAATGGCTTGGCTGCGTAAATATTCCTCGTAAGTGCCCGAATAATCAACCACTGATCCGTCCATTTTAACCTCCAAAATACGATTGGCTAGGGCCGATACAAACTCCCGATCGTGCGAAACAAAAAGCAGCGTGCCTTCATATTTTTCAAGGGCAATTTGTAGGCTTTCAATCGATTCCATATCCATATGGTTGGTGGGCTCGTCCATTGCCAACACATTGTGCTTTTGGAGCATGAGTTGCCCCCAAATCATTCGGCCCTTCTCGCCGCCGGATAAGACCTTTACCGACTTCCCAATATCGTCGCCAGAAAATAACAAGCGGCCTAAGGTGCCACGCACTACCTGATCATCATCTCCAGTATTGCGATAACCACTCATCCACTCCATCAAGGTTGTTTCTTCGGGAAATAGCTCACTGGTATCTTGTGGCATCACCCCAACATTCGCATTTTCTGCCCATTTCACATCACCTTTATCGGCCTGTAGACCGTTAAAGCGTTTACTTAAAATTGTTTTTAGTAAGGTTGTTTTGCCGGCACCATTTTGACCAATAATGGCAATTTTCTCGCCGGCACGGACACCTAATTTAAAGTTCTTAAAAATAGTCCGATCAAAATCTTTAGTTAGGCCATTGCACTCGACTGCCATGTTATGCAATTTCTTTTCCGAGTCAAAGCGAATAAACGGATTTTGCCGTGAAGAGGGCTTAATTTCAGTAATCTCGATCTTTTCTAACTGCCGCTGCCGCGAAGTTGCTTGGCGAGCCTTTGAGGCGTTCGCTGAGAAGCGACTGACAAAAGCTTGTAGTTCTGCAATTTTTTCTTTGGCCTTTACATTCGAGGCCATTTGCTGCGCCCGCGCTTGCACCGAAGCTAACATGTAAGAATCATAATTACCGGGATACACTTTGAGCGTTCCAAAATCCATATCGGCCATGTGCGTACACACTTCATTTAAAAAATGGCGATCATGGGAAATAATGATGATGGTGCTATTAAAATTATTTAAAACTTCTTCAAGCCAATGAATCGAGTGAATATCTAAATTATTCGTCGGCTCATCTAGGAGTAAAACATCGGGGTCAGAAAAAAGTGCTTGCGCTAACAAGACACGTAATTTCCAGCCAGGAGCAATATTGCTCATTGGGCCATTGTGTTGCTCAATGGGAATGCCAATACCGAGCAATAACTCACCAGCTTTCGCTTCTGCAGTGTAGCCGCCATATTCAGCATACTTCGCTTCAAGCTCAGCAGCATGCATATAATCTTCATCACTTGCATCGGGGTTAGCATAAATCGCATCACGTTCTGCTGCCGCTTGCCACATTTCTTCATGCCCCATCATCACGACGTCAAGCACGCGCACATCCTCAAAAGCAAATTGATCTTGGCGTAACTTGCCCAAACGAATATTAGGGTCTAGGCTAACATTACCGCTAGTGGGCTCGAGATCGCCGCCCAAGATTTTCATGAAGGTCGATTTGCCACAACCGTTTGCGCCAATTAAGCCATAGCGGTTACCGCCACCAAATTTAACTGAGATATTTTCAAACAAGGGCTTAGCCCCAAACTGCATAGTAATATTAGATGCTGACAGCACGATAACCTTCTAAATAGGAATGTTTTATAGCAAACCGACTATTTTAACGGTGTTGGCGCCTGATTGTGCTATTTCAACTGTTTCACAGCCTTAATACGCAGCTGCCAAGCCATCGCGCCGACTGTCGCTAGCGGCAATATAGCCATCTTCCAGATCATCACTTAAGCGCCAAATAAACTGTCCTGAGCCAAAGTCCATATAGGGATCGTCAATCTTTTTCAGGGTGTGACCCATGGCAATGAGGCCAGCTACTGTGGTGGGGTTCATGTTCGACTCAACATCTAAGGTGAAATCTCGATTCACCTTCCAACGCGGTGCGTCACAGGCGGCTTGGGGCTGCTGCTGATATGTCATCATGCGCACTAAAGTTTGTAAATGCCCTTGGGGTTGCATATCGCCACCCATGACCCCAAAACTCATTTGCGGGAAAACCTTGCCGCCATCATTGCGGGTAAGGAAAGCAGGAATGATGGTGTGAAATGGCCGTTTACCCCCAGCAACTACATTGGCAGATTGCGGATCAAGAGAAAAACCATAACCCCGATTCTGCAGACTAACGCCCCACTCCGGAACGACCACTCCCGATCCAAAGCCCATGTAATTGCTTTGAATAAAAGAAACCATTCGTCCCTGCGCATCAGCGGTAGTTAAATACACGGTGCCACCCGACGCAGGTAAGCCATGTTTGAAATGGGTCGACTTTTTAAGATTAATCTGTTTAGCTCGCTCAGCTAAATAACTCGGACTCAGCATTTGTTCTGGAGTGACTGCCATTGAACGCGGGTCAGCAAGATATTGATACACATCAGCAAAAGCTAACTTCATCGCCTCAATTTGTAAATGCTGACTTTCAATTCCATCAACTGGCAAACTCGCTAAATCAAAGTGTTGCAAGATCCCCAAGGCAATTAATGCACCAATGCCCTGACCATTTGGTGGAATTTCATGGAGGTCATATTGCTTGCCATCAGCCGCCCGCAAGCTTTGCTGAATCGTGCCCACCCAATCGGGACGATATGCGCTTAAGTCGGCTAAGGTTATGGCGCCATCAGTCGCCTTTGCAAACGCCACAATCGCTTCGGCAATTTCACCTTCATAAAATGCCCGAATACCATTTTTTGCTATCACTTTTAAGGAGCGCGCAGCACTTGGAAAAGTAAATCGCTCTCCTGCATGTGGCGCTCTACCATGCGGCATAAAAGCGGCAGCAAAACCTGGCTGGGTTTGTATATCAGGAATTGCAGCAGCCCATTTATGCGCCACTATTAACGGCATTGAATAACCGCGTTCGGCAATTTCAATGGCAGGCTGCAATAAATCAGCTAATGGTAATGAACCAAACCGAGTATGCAAGGCCTCCCAACCGGCTAGCGCACCAGGAACCGTGACGGTATCCCATCCACGCATCGGTCGTTTAGCAATACCATTAGCATCGGTGCCATATTTTTTTGCATAGTAAGCCGGATTCCATGCCTGCGGGGCTACCCCAGAAGCATTTAAGCCATGCAATTCCTGACCATCCCATACGATCGCAAAACAATCACTACCTAGGCCATTAGAAACCGGCTCAACAATCATCAAAGCGGCAGCGGCGGCAATCGCTGCATCGATCGCGTTACCGCCTTGGTGCAAAATCTTTAAGCCAGCTTGGGCTGCATAGGGATGCGAAGTGGAAACCACATTTCGTCCCATTACTGGCATACGTATAGTGGGATAAGGGTTATGCCAATTAAATTGCATGTTATTCCAGTTAATTAATTAGTCGAGCGAAATTTGATTTTGTTGAATAATTTTGGTCCATCGTACCCGATCAAGCGCAACCATCGTGGCAAATTTTTCAGGGGTCCCCGGTATCGGTTCAGCACCCAAAAGCGCTAAGCGCTCTTTGGTATCCTTTTCAAGCAAAATGGCATTGAGCGTGGTATTTAATTTAGTCACAATCTCAACCGGTAAATTTTTTGGGCCATAAACTCCAAACCAATTCGACGTTTCAAATTGCCCTAAACCATAATTTTTACCGGCCTCGGCAATGGTTGGCACATTAGGCAGCAAAGGTGATCGCTTTGGGGCAGCGACTCCTAAGGCCATTAGCTTACCTTCGGCAACTAAGGGCAAACTGGCAATCGTGGTGTCAAAAAGTAAATGGACTTTCCCTGAAATTAAATCAGGTGTAGCTAAGGCAGAGCCCTTGTAAGGAATGTGCGTCATATTAAAACGTGCAGTGGCTTTCAGCGCCTCGGCGTTTAAATGCATAACTGTGCCATTCCCGCTAGTCGCATAATTAATCTCATTCGGGTGAGCCCGTGCATATTCAATAAATTCTTGGAGATTTTTAACGGGTAAGGTTTTCGTAATGGTCAGCAAGCCAGGCGCAACTGCTACCCCACCGATCGGTGTGAAATCAGCTTGGGTGTCGTACGGTAATTTTTTCGTAAAGCTGGGGGCAACTGAATGGGTACTGCCCGTAGACAAGAGCAAGGTATAGCCATCAGGCACAGCGCGTGCCACGATATTTGAGCCAATTGAACCGCCTGCTCCCGGGTGGTTATCGACGATGACCGACTGACCCAAACGTTGTGATAATTTCTGTGACAACATTCGCCCAAGCGCATCGGTAGCCCCCGCTGGTGGAAAAGGAATAATTAAGGTAATTTGACGATTAGGATAGGCCAGCTCTTTAGACTGTGCAGCAACCTTGGTAGTGCTCAGGATCAAGCTGAAAACGAGCGCAGTCAATGGTATTAATCTGCAGAGAATGAGCTTCAATGGCATTTAAAGATTCCTAAAGAGGTGCATTCGATTTGGTAATTTGGATTCGATTAAGTTGATTTTTTATTACCGGTATTCGCAAGGCTATCAATAAGATAATAACTCCCAGATAAATCGAGACGACTGAAAAGTTATTTTTACCCGCCTTATCCCACCAATAATGCAAAATTGCCGTGCCTGCAATCACATAAACCAGACGGTGTAATAAAGCCCAGCGGCGCCCTAGTTTACGCTGCGACCACTGATTTGACGTGAGTGCCAATGGAATAAGCAATACAAAACTAATAAACCCCATAGTTATAAAGGGGCGTTTAACTACATCTTTTATCATTGATACGAGGTTAAAGTCTTGGTCTAACCAAAGCCAAATTGAAAAATGCAAACAAGCGTAAAAAAACACGAATAGCCCAAGCATACGACGCACTCGTATCCAACCACTCCAACCGGTAATTAAGCGTAGCGGTGTCATGCCTAAAGTAAGACAAAATAAAACGAGGGTCCAAGTTCCTGTTGACCGAGTAATAAACTCAATGGGATTAGCGCCAAATTGATCGCTGTAAGCAAAATAAATAAGTCGCACTAGCGGAATCAGTGCCAACAAAAAAACCAGGGACTTGAACCCCTTTAAAAAACCCGTTTGGTTAATAGAATTTTTTAAGGTCCATGCCTGCATACAAGCTCGCAACTTGATTACCATAACCATTGAACATTTCAGTTTTTATTTTGGGCGCAAAAAAACCTCGGCCATCGCCGATCCGTCTCTCGGTAGCTTGGCTCCAGCGGGGATGATCAACATTGGGGTTCACGTTGGAATAAAAGCCATATTCACTTGGGGCCGACATATTCCAGCTTGTCGCTGGCTGCTGATCGGTTAAGCGAATTTTAACGATTGACTTAGCACTTTTAAAACCATATTTCCATGGGATAACCATGCGTACCGGGGCGCCATTTTGCTTTGGCAAGGCCTCGCCATATAAACCAAAAGTAAGTAAGGCCAAGGGGTTCATCGCCTCGTCTAGGCGCAAGCCCTCACGATAAGGCCAATTTAATACTGATGAATTAACACCAGGCATTTGCTTGCGGTCAGCTAGTGAAATAAATTCGACATATTTGGCTGCGCTAGTAGGCTCAACTAGGTTGAGCAATTTAGACAAAGAATAGCCATTCCAAGGAATTACCATCGACCAGCCTTCAACACAGCGCATGCGATAAATGCGCTCCTCCATTGGCGCTAATTTCAGCAAAGCATCAATATCAAAAGTCTGCGGTTTTTTGACTAGACCCTCTACAGTAACTGTCCAAGGTCTGGTTTCCAAGCTTTTGGCAGTTTCGTGAGGCTGGGCTTTATCAGTACCAAACTCATAAAAATTATTATAAGTAGTGACATCTTTATAAGCAGATAGTGTTTCGGTAGTGGAAAAGCTTGAAGGAATGGTTTTTAATTTAACCCCTCCTGCCGGAGGCCCAGCAGGTGCTGCTTGCGCAAATGCTTCACGCGCAAACCAAGGTACGAGACCAGCCCCGAAACCCCCTGCTGCCGCAACCTTGATTAATGCGCGGCGCTGTTCGAAAATTGCCTTCGGGGTAATTTCACTGGGTAATATGGTGGGATCAATAAAGGACTTCATAGTTTCTCCTAGCGGTCAACGCGCATGCGAAAGGGGGTGAAATTCGTATGGATATCATAATGATCTTCTTGTTCTTTGCGTTTTAAGAAGTTGACTACCCAATATGTTAGCGGGGTTGCTAGAACTTCCCAGCCGGTTTTTAGTACATATTGCGCTAAGGCAATTTGTACCAATTCAGCCAGAGGCCATATGCTATAAAAGGCTAGCAAATAAAATAGCGATGAATCGATTAATTCGCCGACTGCAGTGGAGCCAATTGCCCGCAGCCATAAAAAACGTCCTGCCGTGGCAATTTTTAATTTTGCCAATACAAAAGCGTTAGCAAAACTACCGCACCAAAACGCACAAATGGATGCCAATGCAATGCGCCATGAATTCCCAAAAACAGTTTCTAGGCCTTGCTGATAATTTGCCATATAAGAGCCTGGGGCAATGGGCAAGGCAATCACGACTTGCGCCATAATTGCAGCAAAAATTAAAGCGGCAAAACCCGCCCACACTGCACGCCGATCATAGGCATAGCCGTATACCTCGGTCATAATGTCGCCAAAAAAATAGGCAATTGGAAAA
>CANKKB010000042.1 GCA_947482555.1 Burkholderiaceae bacterium
ATCTTGATTGCTTGCTTTAAATACAATTCCGCTGACTCTGAATTTGAGTTTCGAAGAGATTCAAGCGCTTTATCTAGAAGAAAAGCTATTTGTGGATTCATATTCGAATAGTACCTCAATAGAATTTATACATAAAAGCTTTCCTGCTTGGGCAAAATACTATATATAAGCTAGCGTAATGAAGTGATCGATTAATGCTGGTGGGAGTACGGTGGGATCTTGGATTGGTTACAGATTTAATCGGGCGCTCAACATTATGGACGTAATAAGAAATCTCTCCATAGATGACTTTCAGAATTCTGAAATTTAGATTACGACTCTTTTAATAATATTGTCGATGAAACTGATAAAAATATTTCAAATTCAATTATATTTAAATAAGTCGAAGATTAGAAACCAATTTGGCATCAGAAGCGCGAGGCAGATCATCAAGTGTTTGAAAGAAACGGTCAGCATAGCCAACTCCAAGAACAGAACAATTACTCTCAAATTTAGTTTTTAAATAATTAGGATGAAGGGGTCGCTCGAGAGACCCATACACATCTTCGACTACACCCTCCCAGACTAGCTGTTCATCTGCAAAAAAACGGAGTCAGCCAGCGACGTGATGGGGAAATACTTTATCTATCCATTCATCCTCAACGAAAATAATCTTAGAAGCAAGCGCCTTGTCTGAGGTTGCGAATACTCATATTCAAGGGAAGTCATACGTATTTATCTAATTAGTTTGGTAGCTGTCTTGCCGTGCGGACACAGGCCTGCAATGAACGAAGCAATTGTTCTGGTAAAATATCCTTGACGACGAAAATCAGGAAAGACCTACGATCTTCACTTGGCCAAGAATCCAGATGCTCTGGAAAATAAATGACGTGATGAACACAGTTGACTACAACCGGTAACCTGTTATCTTCCAAGGCCAGAAATCCCTTGATCCGTAAAATCTGGTTTCCGTGAGCATGCAGCAGTGCTGAAAGCCAAACCGCAAATCGCACCCAATCCAACTCTTCGCCCAGTTCAAGGCAAAAGGTGTTGACACGCAACGCATGACTGCCCGGTGCAATTGAGCGCGAGCCTAGTCTGAGCCTTGTCCTAGTAGGCTCCTGCTGGTCTTCGACTAAGTCGGGAAACCAGTTATGCGCCAGCCGGTCGGCTCGTTGCGAATGGGGCAAAGCCAACAGTTCACCCAGAGTTGTATCCTGAACATGCAAGCATTGACAAAGCGGATTTAGGCGCGCAACCATCTCTTGGGCCTTCAGTACTTGGGCTGTCGAGACCATATCCGTTTTGGATAGCAGTACCACATCTGCGGTCTCGATCTGTCGAATGTAATCCAAGCTTGCCGACTCTTCCTCATCTGCATGTAGTGCATCCACAATGGTCAATACAAGTTCCACCCTCAGATTTGCTGCAAGAAATGAATTTATGGCGATGGTGGAAATTACAGGAAGTGGGTCAGCAAGGCCCGTCGTCTCGATGATAATTCGTTCAACCTTCTGACCAAAATCCGTCTCCACCACCTTATGCAAGGCAGTGCTTAGCCCTTCGTTAGCGGTACAACACAAGCACCCGTTTCCAAGCAAAACGGTTGGCGTACCATCCAGGCGGATCAGCCTATCATCAACGCCTAATTCACCCACCTCATTTACCAGCAAGAGTGACCCTGAAAGCACCGGCTCACGCAGGGCTTTCCTTAAAAATGTGGTTTTGCCGGATCCAAGAAAACCGCTAACCACATACACGGGAATTCTATTGTCACCCGCAGTGTCTTTCATGAATACCGCTGCTGCTCCTCAAGCGCCTGAATAAACTCTAAGGACAAGGGGTCTACTAATTTCCCTGTAAGTTGTTCAACGCAGGCCCAGATCGCACCCAAGTTATTAACTATTTCCGTTGCTCCTGAAAAATTTTCTACAATCCACGCGGACTGTCCCCAGTCCCTAACCACTGCGCCTACAGGACGTGTGAACGATGTGATGGTTTCCGCTTGGAGCATTCGGGTAAGTAGCACGTTCGAAGTTGATTCCGTAGCACCTGGGAGGCGTGCAGGGTTCGACCAGTGTTCTGTACTTCCCCAAAGCCCACACATTCCGCACATGACATTAAGCCCGGAAGGGATGCTGGCGATCAAAATCAACCGCAATCTCGTTCATGGTTTTGAATTGAACGCCTGGATGCCGCAATATATGGTCGAGGAGGCGCTCTAGCATGCTCAGCACTTGGGGTCGACCTGCCACGTCAGGGTGCAGGCATATGCTAAAAACAGCTTCCTCATATTCGCGGTACACCCAGTCAAATTGCTCCCTCCAAAGTTCTTCGATGTCCCGCGGATTCATAAACCCATGGCTGTTGGGTGATTTTTTGATGAACATCATGGGTGGCAAGTCATCTAGGTACCAGCTCACCGGAATTTCAATCAGACGAGAAACAGTACCCCTTTGCAGAGGCTTCATCCATTGCGCGGCGGGACGCGAGTAGTCGATTGGCGTCCAACTGTCACCCACGCGCAGGCGATAACACTGGAAATCTTTGTGCATCATGCTGTGATCATATGTGACGCCGCGCGCTAGTAGCAGATCTGGCGTTGCCTTGCTCAACTCCCACCAAGGCGCAGCGTATCCTGTGGGCCGCTGGCCAGAAAGATCAGTGATTAGCTCAATACATTTGTCAAGCACATCTGCCTCCTGAGTCGGACTCATGGCAAGCGGATTTTCGTGTGAATAACCGTGTAGCCCCACTTCATGCCCACGCTTGACGACCTCAGCCATCTCATCAGGAAATGTCTCAATTGAATGTCCCGGAATAAACCAAGTGCTTTTAAGTTGATAGTGGTCCAAAAGCTCAAGCAGGCGAAGGCTTCCGATTTCCCCAGCGAACATGCCTCGCGAAATGTCATGTGGGGAATCTGCCCCACCGAATGTGCCGAGCCAGGCCGCCACTGCATCAACATCTATACCAAGCGCACAGGTAATCTTTTTGGTCATATTAAATGAAGCCCTTTTTAGATCGGAAGTCGAGAATGAATTGCGAACTTTTTTTGCTACTTATTATTATTATAATGATATGATAACTTCGAAACTTATTTATTTCAGTAAGCAATGGACTTCCCTGTTAAAGCAGTTAACTTCCCCACTTAAAGCAGTTGGCTTACCCACTTAATATAGAGGACTCGAATATGTGCAAACTGAAAATTCTGGCTCAGATAGCTTTCTTCCTGGGCATCACGTTGGGTTCAAGCTTTGGTGTAGCACAGGGTGTGGCGACCGGTAAAGAGGTTTCAGACGGTGTGGTGAAAATTGGCGTACTGACAGATATGTCAGGTACGTTCTCAGATTTTTCGGGCGCCGGCTCTGTCTCCGCTGTTCGCATGGCGGTGCAGGATTTTGGGGGGAAGGTGCTCGGCAGGCCCATTGAGGTGATTTACGCAGATCACCAGAATAAGCCGGACGTTGGGGCTAGCATTGCTCGCGAGTGGTATGACACTTCCAAGGTTGACGCAATTTTTGACATCTCCAATTCCGGTGTCGCTCTTTCCGTAATGGGGATCACACGGGACAAAAATAAGATTGTCGTTCTCGGCGGGGTGAGTACCACGCGTGCTACCACCGATTCCTGCACGCCTAACAGCATACAGTACGTATATGATGCCAACGCGCTGTCTAATGTTGTTGCTAAGGCACTTCTCCGGCAAGGTGCTGACACTTGGTATTTCATCACTGTCGATTTTGCCTTTGGTCACGGTTTGGAAAAAACGACTGCAGATGTCGTCAAGGCTGGTGGAGGGCAAGTTCTGGGGGCAGTAAGGCATCCGCTTAACACCTCCGATTTTTCTTCTTATATTCTGCGGGCACAAGGCTCTGGCGCCAAGGTAATTGCACTAGCTAACGGTGGCAGCGATACGGTCAATGCTATCAAAACTGCTAGTGAATTCGGCATCACCACCGGGGGCAAACAGCGGATTGCCTCACTTCTCACCTTCATCACCGACGTGCACAGCATGGGACTTTCACAAGCGCAGGGTATCCTCCTAACGGAAGCTTTTTATTGGGATTCCAACGAACAATCCAGGAAGTGGGCACGCAGGTATTTTGAAGCTAACAAGCGTATGCCATCGATGGTACAGGCCGCCATGTATTCCTCGGTGACACATTATCTCAAGAGCGTCCAGGCTGCAGGCACTGACGCTACCGCAACGGTCATGGCTAATATGAAGTCCACCCCTGTCAATGACTTCTTTACTAAGAATGGCCGCATTCGCGCTGATGGTTTGCATGTTCACGACATGTACCTGATGGAAGTGAAAAAGCCATCGGAAGCGAAGTATCCCTGGGACTACTACAACGTGCGCGCACTCATTCCCGCAGATCAGGCTTTTTCACCCATGGTTGCTGGTGCTTGTGCAACAGCCCGATGACAAAGTGATAAGAGTAGGTACGTAATAATGCAAGTTAGCGCGCTTTACCATTTTCCAGTCAAAGGTCTTTCTGGTGAAATATTGGAAACTGTAAAGTTGGAAGCGGGGTATGGTTTTCCGTTAGACCGCGTTTATGCTGTCACGGATGGATCGCTTGACTTCGATCCTGACAAACCAGTTTTCGCCCCCAAAACGCAGTTTTTAATGTTGGCGAAATACGAACGTCTAGCCCTGCTTAAGACTCAGTTGAGACTAGCCCCCGACACACTGGTGGTAAAAGAGGACGGCGAACCGATCTTGGAATTTCGTCTTGATCTTGTAGAAGGCAAAAAGTCCTTTGCCGATTTCCTCGGTCGGTTTGTTTCGGTGCCTCTACCTGGAGAGCCCAGGGTAGTTAATGCTGACGGTCACCAGTTCACAGATGTCAGTGTGCATTCCATAGCGTTGATGCGCAGTATTTCCCTGATTAACCTGGCAACTGTTAGAGACCTTTCTATACGCCTGGGAACTCAACTTGACCCCATCCGTTTTCGTGGCAACCTATTATTTGATGGTGCTGCCGCCTGGTCAGAACTGGACTGGATAGGACGCGAAGTGCAGATCGGTGACGTAGTCCTGAAAGTCATACGTAGGACTAAGCGCTGTTCAGCGCCCAGCGTCAATCCAGCAACCGGTAAACGCGATGTGAGTATACCCATTGGTATTTTTGAAAACTTTGGCCATGGTGATCTAGGTATTTATGCCGAGGTGGTGCGGGGCGGTACTTTGCACCAGCTGGCGCCCATGCATCTTTCAAGTCTTGGGGACTAAGTTTTCAATAATAATTAGTTTAAATTTTTTGATTATTTATTTAGACTAAGCTTAATAGTTGTAGTTATAACTTTTCTTATCCTTAAGAGAAGTTTCCAGATTTTTGGTCATAGCCATCATGCCCCCCCATAGCTCCCTTTTTGAATGGATACTCATTTTGGATACTCATAGGATACTCATAAATGTGTCAATTAGGGTAATTTATTTTCCATTCATTTCCATTCATTTCAAGACAATGCCGCTAGAATGGGGCTTTGCGGGGAGTTATAGGTAAAAAAAATACCCCACGAATGGGGTATTGGCGGAGACGAGAGGATTCGAACCTCCGATCAGAGTTTTAGCCCCGATGCTCCCTTAGCAGGGGAGTGCCTTCGACCAGCTCGGCCACGTCTCCGTATTCAGTCACATAAATTACAACAGCCGCTAGTTTAACGGAGTGTTGGGAAAACAGCCAATTTGGCCCCACAACCCCTTCCAAGGCTGCTTAATCAAAGCAAAACTAAGCCTGATCCAACTCAAATGATTTGTGCAAAGCCCGCACGGCTAATTCCATGTATTTTTCATCGACAACCACGGAAATTTTAATTTCACTAGTAGAAATCATCAGGATATTAATGCCCTCTTCCGAGAGCGTGCGGAACATTTTGCTGGCAACGCCCACATGTGAACGCATACCAACGCCTACTACAGACACCTTAGAAACCTTGGGGTCACCAGTAATTTCTTTGGCACTAATATGGGCTTGCACTGAGTTTTTCAGTAAATCAATGGCTTTTTGATATTCAGCCCTTGGTACGGTAAAGGTAAAGTCGGTCTTACCGTCAACGGATTGATTTTGAATAATCATGTCAACGTCAATATTCGCATCGGCAATGGGGCCTAAAATTTGATACGCAATACCAGGACGATCGGGCACACTTAAGACAGTAATTTTGGCTTCATCGCGTGCAAATGCAATACCAGAAATAACGGCGGCTTCCATGGTGCTGTCCTCTTCAAATGTAATTAATGTGCCCGACTTCATTTCTTGTTCAAGCGCAATTAAGGGGTCTGTCAACGAAGACAAAACCCGAGTTTTAACTTGGTACTTGCCAGCAAACTCAACCGAACGAATTTGCAATACCTTTGAACCTAAACTTGCCATTTCCAGCATTTCTTCAAAGGTAATTTTATCGAGTCGGCGTGCATCTTCGCAAACTCGGGGGTCGGTGGTATAGACCCCATCAACATCGGTATAAATTAAACATTCCTCTGCCTTCAGTGCCGCAGCTATTGCAACCGCAGAAGTGTCAGAACCACCACGACCCAAAGTAGTGATGTTGCCGTTTGGATCGACACCTTGAAAACCGGTTATCACAACCGCTTTACCTAAATTTAAATCAGCCCGAATTTTTTCATCTTCAATACCCATGATGCGGGCTTTTGTAAAAGCAGAGTCAGTATGAATTGTCACTTGCCATCCTGCATAACTGACTGCATCAATACCCTCGCGGTGCAAAGCAAGGGCTAATAAACCCGAACTAACCTGCTCTCCGGTTGAGGCAATTTGATCTAATTCACGAGGGTTGGGATTGGGGTGAATAGCTTTAGCTAAACCCAATAAGCGATTGGTTTCACCCGACATAGCCGATGGCACCACCACCACTTGGTGGCCGGCTCGCATCCATTTAGCTACGCGCTTGGCTACATTCTGAATGCGCTCAACCGAGCCCATCGATGTACCGCCGTACTTGTGAACAATAATTGCCATAAAAGAAGGTAGAAAGCTTGCTTAAAGGCTTTATTTTACAAGGTTTGCAGCGCTCAAGCCAAAGTATTCAAGCTTGCCACTCAGGCCAAACCCGTTTGCCTGTGGCAACCAAATGGGGATGACTAACCCCAATACCAGCAACTGCTACGAGTTCATTATCAATAAAGAGCAAAGGGGCCTGGCGTTGCCATGGGGGAATGGATTGCTCTTGAAACAAATTTTTAAGTGTTTTAGTTGCACCACGGGCCGTTTTTTGAAAACGCTCTCCGCCTTTGCGCAAGCGGTATTCAATCGCTCCACTCAGCTGCGCTTGTTCCACCCATTCTGCTGCCAGACCTAAACGCTTACTTCGTAACGGCAATGATAGAAAAAGCCACTTCCCAGCTGAAGCTTTAACAATATTCTGCTGATTTGATGTGGCCTCATACATTAATTGCCCACGCCATAGACGAATTACCCCACCATCATGCATAAACTCCAAGCGTGCATCACTTCGTACGCGTTGCAAGTCTAGCCACCACGATTGCAAACGCTCTAAGGATGGCATTGCTAAACCCAATTGATCCAACCAATAGCGCACGACATTATTCGCTGCTGCGTAATCCTTTAGATATAAAGCCAATAAGGGTTTTACTTTTAAAACTATTTTTAACGGGATAGTTTTTGAAGATTGCAAAATTTCAGCTCCGTCTCGCTGTGCTAAACGCTCTAGTAAATGATTCGACTCACTTAATAATTTTGCGCTTCGGGCTAAGTTTGCAATTGCACCCGGCTGAATGAGCTCTAGCTTTGGCAGCAGTGCATGGCGTACCGCATTGCGGCGATAAATAAAACTGCGATTCGAGGGATCTTCCACCCACTGAAGACGATATTGCTTAGCATAAGCTTCTAATTCTGCGCGAGATAAATCGAGCAAAGGGCGCCACAAAGTAATGGGTTTAGTCTGAGTAATAGATTCCACTTGCGCCATAGTCCGCGTCATCGGCATACCGGCTAAACCACGCGCACCAGCACCACGCAGCAATTGCAAGAGCACGGTTTCGGCTTGATCGTTTTGATGATGAGCAAGCAATAAGTTTCTAACGCCATGTATTTCACATAAATCAGCTAGGGCTTCATACCGCGCTAGACGGGCATCTGCCTCGTTGGTATTTGCGGGCAATTGTAATAAACGAAAGTCAAAATGGACTTTCTTACGCTTCGCAGCTAGAGCGCAAAATTCAAGCCAAGCATCCGCTGATTTTTGCAAGCCATGGTGAATATGAAAAACCCAAATAGTATTATTTTTTTTCTTTGAGTTAGTATCCTGGGCAGGAAGATTGCGCATCACTGCATCAAACAGCACCATCGAATCGAGGCCGCCACTCAAAGCAATGCCAATCGCTGTATCTTTGCCGTTGGGTAGCTGAGGCTTAATAACCCGAGCACTGTTACGGCTAGGTGGCTTTGAGTTCAGCTTCCTTGAATTTGCCATAGCTCATTAAACGCTCATGCCGACGCTCGAGAAGTTCTTTTTTGCCCATCGATTCAAAAATCTTTAAAGATTCACTTAAAGCCTTACGCATGGCCACCATCATATTTTCATAATCACGGTGCGCCCCACCTACAGGCTCATTCACAATACGATCAATCAAGCCTAAGGTTTTCAGACGTTGTGCTGTAAGGGCTAATTGCTCAGCAGCTTCAGGCGCTTTCTCGGCCGTTTTCCACAGAATAGAGGCACAGCCTTCTGGCGAAATAACTGAATAAGTAGAGTATTGCAACATCAAAACGACATCTCCCATTGCAATCGCTAAGGCCCCACCAGAACCACCCTCACCAATAATGGTTGAAATGATCGGCACCGTTAACTCGGCTTGGGTATATAAATTTCTGCCAATCGCCTCCGATTGGTTATGCTCTTCGGCATCAATGCCAGGAAAAGCGCCTGGCGTATCAACAAAAGTAAAAACGGGCAACTTGAATTTTTCTGCCAAGCGCATTAAGCGCATGGCCTTGCGATACCCTTCAGGCTTGCTCATTCCAAAGTTACGCAAAGCCCGCTCTTTTGTATCACGGCCTTTTTGGTGGCCAATAATCATGCAAGCTGTGTCGTTAAAGCGCCCTAGTCCACCAATAATCGATTGGTCGTCTGCAAAGGTGCGGTCGCCATGCAACTCGCGAAAATCAGTAAATAAGGCGTTGATATAGTCTAGGGTGTATGGGCGCTGCGGATGCCGGGCTACTTGGGAAACTTGCCAGGGGCTTAAATTGGCATAAATATCTTTGGTGAGTTGCTGGCTTTTTTCAGTCAGGGTTTTAATTTCAGCCGAAATATCCACTGCCGACTCGTCTTGCACAAATCGCAATTCTTCGATTTTGGCCTCTAACTCGCCAATCGATTGCTCAAAGTCTAAAAAAATCGTTTTCATCACAGAATTCTAATATTCCACCGGAATTGGGTCGATGCTGCGCCACATATACCAAGTTGCTACTGTACGCCATGGCGCCCAATTTTCGCCTACCTCACGCATTTCATGGCGACTAACCGGCTCGCCACTGAAATAATTCAAGGAAATAGCCCGAATTAAGCCAATATCGTCTAAAGGCAAAACATTAGGCCGAATGAGGTTAAACATCAAAAACATTTCTGCGGTCCACCGCCCAATTCCACGGATATCGGTTAACTCTCGAATTACACTTTCATCATCCATTGTTTGCCATTGCTTAGCATGAAGACGCCCTTCATGAAAATGACTGGCTAAATCACGGATGTACTCTACTTTCCGTCCCGATAATCCGGCGCTACGCAAATGTTCACTTGAAACAGCCAAAACTTGAGCGGGGTTCACTCTTTTCTCTAAATTGATTACTAGTCGATTCCAAACTGCTTGCGCTGCAGCTACAGAAATTTGCTGACCTACGATTGCTCGTGCAAGTGTATTAAAGGCATCACCGCGAGTAACTAAAAAACCCGTGCCATAGCGCGGAATGAGTTTACGCAAAATACGATCCTGTTGCATTAACTCAGTACAAGCTTGTTCCCAATAGTCTGGCGCAGTAATGGCTGCAGCTTTTTTTCCAGCCGGCAATTTGGCAAGATTTTTTTTAGGAACTGTCTTAGATGGGGCTGCTTTAGCGGTACTAGATTGAGTTACGCGCGGCGCCATATGGTTACGCCTCCGGGTTGATCTTCCAAAACAATACCCTGCTCTAAAAGGCCTTGCCGAATTGCATCGGCTTGAATAAAGTTGCGCGCTGCTTTAGCGGCAATCCTAGCAGCAATTTGTGCTTCAATCAATTCAGGGCTAAGTGCAGCTGAGTCGGTGTTTTGATGAGCCAAAGTTGCGCTTTGTAGAAATACGGTTGGGTCGCGTTGTAAAAAATTGAAGATACTCGCTAAATGATGTAAAAGTTGGGCCAATATTAAGCGCCCATCGCCTTTTGCACGATTAATCTCGCTTGCCAAATCAAATAAAACGGCAAGCGCTTCGGGCGTATTGAAGTCATCGTTCATGGCAGCGTTAAACCGAATTACCCAAGGGTTAGCTGGGTCACCCATCCCATTCATTTTTTTAGCCACAAAGCCAGGTGTTTGGGCCAACGCAGTATATAAACGAGTTAGCCCTGCCCTGGCCTCTTCCAAAAGCGCATCGCTGAAATTCATTGGGCTACGGTAATGCACCTTGAGCATGAAAAAACGAATCACCTCTGGATCAAATTGTGCGAGCACATCGCGAATCAGAAAAAAATTGCCAAGAGATTTCGACATTTTTTCTTTGTTAACGCGAATATGCCCGTTATGCATCCAATAATTTACAAAGGGGGGGTCAAGTGGTTCACGGTTTTGGCCGTAGGTAGCCCCTTCACTTTGGGCAATTTCATTTTCATGGTGAGGGAACTGCAAATCAGTACCACCCCCATGAATATCAAAATGCTTTCCTAGAAGGTCGCAAGACATAGCCGAACATTCAATATGCCAGCCAGGGCGACCCTCTCCCCAAGGAGATTTCCAGCGAGAATCACTGGGCTCTTCGGGTTTAGCACTTTTCCATAAAACAAAATCAAGTGGATCACGCTTCCCGCTACCAATCGCGACTCGTTCACCTGCATTTAAGTCATCAATAGATTTGCCTGAGAGTTGACCATAGTTTGGGAATGAACGGACCGAAAAATTAATATCGCCGTCGTCACCTTGATAAGCCAATTGTTGGTCCATTAAGCTAGTAATCATGCCCTGCATTTGCGCGATAAAATCGGTTGCTCTTGGCTCATGGTTAGGCCGTAATAAACCCAAATGGTCAGAGTCCTCATGCATCGCAGTAATAAAGCGATTGGTTAAGGCTAAAATAGATTCTTTATTTTCTAACGCACGTTGAATAATTTTGTCATCAATATCAGTGATATTCCGCACATAATTTACTTCGTAACCCAAGATCGTCAACCACCGCACCACCATGTCAAAAACAATCATTACTCGAGCATGACCAAGATGGCAATAATCGTAAACCGTCATCCCGCAAACATAGATGCTTGCATGGTTGGGGGTTATCGGCTTAAAGACCTCTTTCGAGCGGCTCAGGGTGTTATAGATTTGCAGCATAAGGCAGCGAAGGTTATCAGTTCTGCTAATTTGTTAGACTGCTGAGTATATCGAATGAGCCCATACCTCCCCCCCCTTCCTAAAACCCCCTTTTCTAGGTGCCGCAATTTCCTTTTGCTGGTCTGTGGTAGCTTGCTTTTCAATTTCGGGGGTTGTGCCAGTATTAATGGCGACCCAAACGAAACTTATGCAATTCCTCAGGCTACTTTTAATGAGGGGCCACCCTCAATGGCTGATTCTGTTGCCGTACCTTATCAATAGGTTGGCTAGGATGGTTCTTTTTTTCCCAAACCAACGGTTTTTATCTGCCGTAGTATTAACTGGGTTAATTTTCCTAGGCGCATGCTCCACTCCCCCGCCAGCTCCAGTTGTCTCTTCTTATAACCCTGCCGCTGGCTTTGATCCCTTGGCTGCTCCTATCGCTAATTCAATTGCCGTACCTTATCTGTCGTTTTTAATTATTGAGCCCGATGCCCTAGCAAAAGATGGCATTCCGCCCCCCATTGAAAAGCTTGTTAGAGCAAAACAATTTAAGGAGGCAGTCGATCAAATCGATTTAACCTTGGTCAAAAATCCACGTAATGTGCAATTGCGTTTTTTGAAGGCACGCTTACAAATTGAATTACATAATATTCCTGCGGCTAAAAAAACCTTTACTGAAATTACCCAACAGTTTCCAGAGTTACCAGAGCCCTACAATAATCTAGCGGCTATTGGGGCCAGCCAAGATCAATGGATTGATGCTCGCGATTATCTGGAGTTAGCCCTTAA
>CANKKB010000043.1 GCA_947482555.1 Burkholderiaceae bacterium
CAATTCTGCTGGGCGAACTTTTTGCCTCACCATTTCATTTAAAAGCAAAATTTTTGCAGATAAGCTGGCCGGCAATTCAATAGTTAACTGATCTCGCTTTGGTTTTGATGGTAAGGGCACTGGCCGCTTATCTTCAAAATAAAAATCAAGGGCAGTTTCAAGCGCGTCTCTAGCGGCCTTTAACGCCTTAGCTTCTGATACACCTTGTGAAATAGCCTCAGGAATATCGGGAAAAGTAACTAAAAAACCGCCCATTTTTTTATCGGCAGTTAAAACTACTGGGTAAATAAACATTGTCTTACTCCTTATTTCACCCGTGAATTATAAACAATTTTGTTTATATCATAAACCCATTAACTCAGCATGGCAATCCATAATTTATACTGAATTTCTCAGCTAAAGCGCCAACCCGCCGCTCAGGTTAAGATTTGGTATGAATCCTGTTTCTATGGCCATGCCAGCCCCGACAAAACCCATTTCTTTTGACTATCCCCAGCAAGATGGTGCTGGTAAAACCTGCACGGCGCAAGCTTGGGCTAAAACCCCGCCACTGCTCTCGGTCGACCAAAAGGCTGCGGTAATTGACCGCATCAAAACCCTCTTAATCGAGAAAGATGCAGCAATCGTGGCGCATTACTATGTCGATGGCGAAATTCAAGACTTAGCCATGGAAACTGGTGGCTTTGTGGCGGATTCTCTTGAAATGGCGCGCTTTGGTAAAGCACATGCAGCGAAAAATTTAATCGTTGTTGGCGTTCGCTTTATGGGTGAAACTGCCAAAATTCTCAGTCCTGAAAAACGTATTTTTATGCCCGACCTGGATGCGACTTGTTCGCTCGACTTGGGTTGCCCTGCCGATGCATTCGCTGCTTTTCGTGCCGCTCATCCTAATCGCACGGTAGTGGTGTATGCCAACACCAGTGCTGCCGTTAAAGCCCAGGCAGATTGGATGGTTACCAGTTCATGCGCTTTAGCTATCGTGCATCACCTTAAAGAACAGGGCAAACAAATTCTCTGGGCTCCCGACCGTCATTTAGGAGATTACATCCAAGCGCAAACTGGGGCTGATATGTTGCTCTGGAATGGCGCGTGTATTGTGCATGATGAATTTAAAGCCACCGAGCTCGAATTATTACGTTTGCAATACCCCCATGCCCAAATATTAGTTCACCCAGAATCACCGGCTGCGGTTATCGCACTTGCGGATATGGTGGGCTCGACTTCTGCCATGATTAAAGCCGTAGTTGAGGGCTCTGCCAATGAATATATTGTCGCCACCGATAAAGGCATCTTGCACCGCATGCGTCAATTAGCGCCTCATAAAAAACTCATTGAGGCCCCTACTGCCGGCACTAGCGCGACCTGCAAAAGTTGTGCCAATTGCCCGTGGATGGCGATGAATGGCCTGCAAGGCATTCTTGATTCACTAGAAAATCAAACGGGTGAGGTGTTTATTGAAGAGGCCACGAGAATAAAAGCCCTCACCTGCATCGACCGTATGCTCGATTTTACCAGCCAGCATGCTGATTTATTGGCTAAAGCTCAACATGGCTTTGTCAAAAATATTGGCGCAGCTTAAGGTTTACTTGCGATCTCATGTTTGATACCAACGAAACCTTAGAGCAAGCACGTACGCGCAATATTCAAGATGCCTTAAGGGAAGATATTGGCGTTTGCGATTGGACTGCACAACTTGTGCCCAGCAAAATAGGTAGAAGCCAACTAAGCGTGCGCCAAAAAGCCGTGCTCTGTGGTAAGTCTTGGTTTGAAGGCACAATCCAATCTCTTGATCCTAAAGCCGTACTGACTTGGTTTTATCAAGAAGGCGATTGGATGGTAGCCGATACCCCAGTATGCGAAATTAAGGCCGATGTTCGCGCCTTATTATCAGCAGAGCGTACTGCAATTAACTTTCTACAAACCCTCTCTGCTACGGCTACCAACACTAAAAAATATGTTGAGGCGATTGTTGGATTGAGCCCCAACCCCAATGGCTGTGTTGTACTTGATACCCGCAAAACCTTGCCAGGTTTACGTCAAGCACAAAAATATGCAGTTCGTATTGGCGGTGGAGAAAACCAACGCATGGCTTTGTGGGATGGCATTTTGATCAAAGAAAATCACATCGCCGCTGCTGGCAGTATTCGTGCAGCGCTTGATGCCGCAGAGAAACTCAATGCGGGGGTCAGCATTCAGATTGAAGTAGAGAATTTAGCTGAACTAGATGAAGCAATTAAAGCGGGCGCTAAAAATATTTTGATTGATAACTTCTCAATTGAAAAAATGCACAAAGCGGTTGCTATCAATCAAGGCAGAGCGCTATTAGAGGCTTCAGGGGGTATTGGCATCGAGTTGATGCGTGCTATTGCAGCAACTGGGGTTGACCGCATTTCGCTTGGCAAACTGACCAAGGATGTGCAGGCCGTTGATTTTTCAATGCGGATGCTAGCTTAAGCGGTCTAGCTAAATTCAGCCTGCTGCTTAGGCGTCAAAATTGTTGGGTAAGATACTGCCCCCGCATTAGGGTAGTCGCGGCTATAGTGCAAACCACGGCTTTCTTTACGCATCAAAGCCGATTTCACAATCAGCTCAGCACAATCTAGCAGATTACGTAATTCAATTAAGTCGCGGGTCACTTTAAAGTTGGCATAGTATTCCTGCACTTCATGATGCAATAGCTCAATGCGATGTAAGGCACGCTCAAGCCGTTTAGTTGTTCGCACAATACCAACATAATTCCACATTAAGGAGCGTAATTCATCCCAATTATGGGCAATCACGACTTGTTCATCGGCATTTTCAACTTGGCTTTCATCCCATAAAGGTAAAGCTGGTAATTCAGGCGTGACTGCTAAATCAATATCAGCAGCAGCCGCTTTACCAATGACAACGCATTCTAATAATGAGTTACTTGCTAGTCGATTGGCACCGTGTAAGCCCGTATAAGTGGATTCGCCTACGGCGTATAAACCCGGTAAATCAGTATGGCCACGTAAATCAGTCACTACCCCACCGCAGGTGTAATGGGCAGCAGGCACCACAGGAATGGCTTGCTGCGTCATATCAATTCCAAGACTTAAACAACGCGCATAAATCATGGGAAAATGTTCTTGAATAAACGCCGCATCTAAATGCGTGGCATCTAAATTAACATGGTCTAAGCCATATTTTTTCATTTCAAAATCGATTGCCCGCGCCACAATATCACGCGGTGCTAGTTCATTACGCTCATCGTGTTCAGGCATAAAACGTAGGCCTTGGGTAGCGCCGCCTTCAGGCAACTTTAGTAAGCCGCCCTCCCCACGTAAGGCCTCAGTAATTAAAAAAGTACGGTCACTAGGGTGATATAAGCAAGTGGGATGAAACTGAATAAATTCCATATTGCCCACTCGGCACCCAGCGCGCCAAGCCATGGCTATGCCATCGCCAGTAGCAGTGTCGGGATTACTGGTGTATCGATAGACCTTACCAACCCCGCCGGTAGCTAAAACAATGGCTTTAGCCGCAATTGTTTCCACTTTCGAATTATTAATATCTAAGGCATAAACGCCATAACAACGATTCGGTAATTTTTTCTTATCCTTACTTGCCAAGTGTCGATTGGTAATGAGGTCGAGTGCAATCCAATGCTCAATTAACCGAATATTCGGATGTGATCGTGCTTGATCCAAGAGCACCTCATGAATTGCCTTACCCGTAGCGTCAGCAGCATGCGCAATGCGGCGATGACTATGGCCACCTTCACGGGTTAAGTGCAAACCTAGTGGGCCCGCCTCATCCGTAGTAAAAGGCACGCCCTGATCAACAAGCCACTGTATTGCGGCGGCACTTTCTTCCGCAATATAACGCGCAGTTGTTTCAACGACTAAACCAGCGCCGGCGTTTAAGGTATCGGCAACGTGCGCATCAACACTATCAGCCTGATCTAACACGCCAACTATTCCGCCTTGAGCCCATGCAGTAGCGCCCTCACCCAAGCTACGCTTAGCCATCACAATCACGGCTTGGGTTTTAGCTAGATGCAGAGCCACTGTGAGCCCTGCTAAACCAGCACCAATAATCAGCACTGGCAATTCAGCGTTTTTTTGCAATGCAGTATCCACTTTAGGTGTGCGCTGCTACCTTGTCACTAGATATTTCATCGTTGGTACCGTAACCTAATTTAACCGCAGCAACACCACCTTTAACTACAGAAACCGCGCAATACTTAAACTCAGGTATTTTGCCAAAGGGATCTAATGCAGCGTTAGTCATTAAGTTAGCCGCAGCCTCGTAATATGCGAAGGGAATAAAGATTGCGCCACGCGGAGTGCCATCATCACGGCGCACATGAATTGCAATTGTGCCGCGCCGTGAAGCAACCGTTACTACGTCGCCTGTTGTCACGCCTAATTGCACCATATCGTCCCCACATAAAGAGACAGTCGCCATCGGCTCAATCGTATCCAGTATGGTCGCCCGTCGCGTCATGCTACCAGTATGCCAATGCTCTAGCTGCCGACCCGTAATTAAAACAAACGGATATTCAGTATTGGGTCGCTCATTTGCAGGAATAATATCCGCAGGAACTAGCGTTACCTTGCCATCTGCGGTTGGAAAAGCATCATTAAATACAATTGGTCGACCTGGATCTTCAGGGCTTAAACAAGGATAAGTGACGCTTGACTCGCGCTGTAAGCGATCCCAAGTGATGCCTTTAATTGCTGCGTGCATCGCTTGTCGCATTTCTTCAAACACTTCTGCTACACCCGCATCAGGGCCAGCATACTTCCAATTGAGACCCATGCGTTTAGCCAACTCTTGCAAAATCCATAAATCGGGTTTTGCATCACCTGGTGGATGAATCGCGCGTTTACCCATTTGCAGCATACGATCAGTATTACTCACTGTGCCGACTTTTTCTGGCCAAGCGCTAGCAGGCAAGACTACATCGGCCAATAAAGCCGTTTCAGTCATAAAAATATCCTGCACTACTAAATGCTCTAGCGTAGCCAAAGCATGGCGCGCATGATTTAAATCCGGATCACTCATGGCAGGATTCTCACCCATGATGTACATGCCGCGAATTTTATCGGGGTCACTATCGGGCGCCAAAATCTTATCCATAATCTCAACCACGGTATAGCCGGGTTTGGACTCTAATGGGGTCTTCCAAAACTTCTCAAACCAATCATGCGCATTGGTGTTATCGACCCGCTGGTAATTGGGGAACATCATCGGAATTAACCCAGCATCACTAGCCCCTTGCACATTATTTTGTCCGCGTAAGGGATGTAAGCCCGAACCTGGCTTACCAATTTGGCCAGCAATGGTCGACAAAGCAATTAAGCAGCGGGCGTTATCGGTACCATGCACGTGCTGACTAATGCCCATGCCCCATAAAATCATTGCCGACTTCGTAGTCGCAAACTCGCGCGCTACTTCACGTAATGTTTCTGGCGGAATACCGCAGATAGGAGCCATTAACTCAGGGCTATACCCCTTCACATTTTCTTTGAGGGCCTCAAAATTATTAGCGCGATTCTTAATAAATTCCTGATCACACAAACCTTCTTCGATGATTGTGTAAATCATTGCATTTAACATCGCCACGTCGGTATCAGGCTTAAATTGCATAATGCGCCACGCATGCTTGCCCATTTGTGTAACACGTGGGTCGGCTAATACGACCTTAGTACCACGTTTAGCGGCATTTTTAAACCAAGTAGCTGCTACCGGGTGATTCACTGTTGGGTTTGAACCAATCAATAAAATCATGGTGGAATTTTCTACATCATTGACTTGGTTGCTTACCGCTCCCGAACCAACGCCCTCTAATAACGCAGCCACACTAGACGCATGACATAAGCGGGTGCAATGATCAACATTATTATTGCCAAAGCCAGTGCGTACTAGTTTTTGGAATAAATAAGCCTCTTCATTGCTACCTTTAGCCGAGCCAAAACCAGCCAAGACTTTGCGGCCGTGTTTTTCATTCAGTCCCTTGAGCTTATTCGCTGCAACATCTAAAGCCTCTTCCCAAGTAGCTTCACGGAAAATGCTCGACCAATCATTCGGGTCTTGCGATGCGGTTTCATCTTTGGGTACGCCGGCCTTACGAATTAATGGCTTAGTAAGACGCTGTGGGCTATGAATGTAATCCATACCAAAGCGACCCTTCACACATAAACGATTGTGGTTTGCAGGACCATCGCGGCCATCAACACTAACAATCACATTATCTTTAATGTTGTAAGTAATTTGGCAGCCAACACCACAAAATGGACAAACTGAGTCAACTTTACTGTCCACTTTTTGTGAGCCGATTAAACCTTTAGGCATCAATGCGCCGGTGGGGCAAGCTTGTACGCACTCGCCACAGCCTACACAAGTACTCTCGCCCATGGCGTCGTTCAAATCAAATACGATTTCACTGTGGTTACCACGCATTGCGTAACCAATCACATCATTTACTTGCTCATCACGACAGCCCCGCAAGCAACGATTACATTGTATGCAAGTATCTAAGTTCACCGCCATAGCAGGATGTGAAATATCTGCTTTGGGTTGTTCACGACGCAGCGCTTTTAATTCAGGGCGTACTGTGACATCCATTTGTTTGGCCCAACTACTCAGCTCGCCAAACTGCATGCTCTCGTCATCACCTATCCACTTATAGCCTTTATCAGGCATATCCGAGAGAAGCATTTCTAAAACTAATTTCTGGCTTTTGACAGCACGTTCACTTTGGGCCTTGACTTCCATCCCAGCAGTCGCATTACGACAGCAACTCGGAGCTAAAGTACGCTCGCCATTAATTTCAACTACACAGGCACGACAATTGCCATCCGGTGCGTAACCATCTTTAAAGCACAAATGGGGAATATCTATACCATGGCGTTTAGCTGCTTTTAAAATCGTTTCGCCATCATAAGCAATTATTGTTTTGCCATCGAGCTTGAACTCAACCGTTTGTAATTCAAGTTCCTGCGGATTTACGGGCGCGTTCATGCAATCTCCTGCGGGAAGTATTTTTGGACACAACGAATCGGATTCGGCGCAGCTTGACCTAATCCACAAATCGAGGCATCAACCATGACAGTAGCTAAATCTTCTAAGGTCGATTGATCCCACTGCTTGGCCTGCATTAAAGTAGCGGCCTTACCAGTGCCAACACGACAAGGTGTACATTGTCCGCAACTCTCATGCTCAAAAAAGTGCATGATATTTAAGGCGGCATTCCGAGCACTATCTTGCTCACTCAACACCATCACTGCTGCAGAGCCAATAAAGCAACCATAGGGCTGCAGCGTATCAAAATCGAGTGGAATAGTATTCATCGTCGCTGGCAAAATGCCACCCGATGCACCGCCTGGCAAATAGGCATAGAAAGTATGTCCAGCCTCCATACCGCCACAGTAATTGTCAATCAACTCTTGAATCGTAATACCTGCAGGCGCCAACTTAACTCCGGGCTCTTTTACTCTGCCGCTGACACTAAAACTACGTAAGCCTTTACGACCATTCAAACCAAATGAACTAAACCACTCAGGACCACGCTGCACAATATCACGCATCCAATACAGTGTTTCCATATTGTGTTCAAGGGTAGGACGGCCAAATAAGCCAACTTGGGCAATATAAGGTGGACGCATTCTTGGTTCGCCGCGTTTACCTTCAATGCTTTCGATCATCGCTGACTCTTCGCCGCAAATATAGGCTCCAGCACCCCGGCGCAATTCAATTCTCGGTAACGCGCATGGTGGGTTCGCCTGTAGCTTGGTTAATTCAGCCTGTAGTAATTCACGGCAGCCATGATATTCATCGCGTAAATAGATATAACAAGTCTCGATTCCAACGACTTGAGCAGCAATCAGCATGCCCTCCAAAAAACGATGTGGATCACGCTCTAAATAAGTGCGATCTTTAAAGGTGCCTGGTTCGCCTTCATCAATATTCACTGCCATTAATTTTGGTGCGGCTTGGTCTTTCACTATCCGCCACTTGCGCCCGGCAGGAAAGCCTGCGCCACCCAAGCCACGTAAGCCGGAATTTTCCATAGCTACCAACACAGCCTCAGGGCTATGCTTTCCAGTGCTCACATCAATTGCTAATTGGTAACCGCCTTTAGCGCGATAAGCCTCGTAACCAACATAAGCTGGCGACATCGGCTGATTAGTGCCTTGTGGAGAAATACTCTTCTCCACATAATTAATGGGATTGAAATCACCGTCATTTTTGCCCATCGGCTGGTGTGTCGATTTAGTTTCAACTGCAGCAACTACTTTATCTACTGAAGCAAACAAAACGGGATATTGCGACACCACGGCAATAGGAGCTTGTTCACAACGTCCAACGCAAGGGGCAGGGATCACTTTGACACTCGCAAAATTGGTGCCTTCACCCAAAACTTTTGGCAAACGAGCTAATAAATCTTGCGCGCCGTGTAATTCGCAAGAGAGGCCATTGCAAACCCGAACGGTAATTTCCGCTACAGGGTCATCACCTCGCACTACTTCAAAGTGATGGTAGAAAGTTGCAACCTCATACACCTCTGCCATCGACACATTAATAACTTTAGATAAAGCGACTAAATGCCGATCATGCAAAGCACGATACTCATCATTTAACTGGTGTAAATATTCAATTAATAAGTCCCGTCGATAAGGCGCTAGACCGATTAATTGCTGCACCTCAGATACAGAAATATCATCAGGTTGGCGACCCTTCATTTTGCTTTTTTGACGAATGCGCTGCCTTAAGTCATCAATGGTAGCCACCGCAACAGCTTTCATTTCACCAGCAGGTTTGGGATGATTCATTAGTCCTAGTCTTTATTTATTAACGTAATAGCAAAGTCAATCAAAGTGATTCCGAAAACACATCTTTCTATTGTATTAGATTTATAAATCATTTGATAAATAACGAACTTAGAGAGTAAACAATTATTGAGGGATTGAACCTAAATTCTCTTGACTAAGCTCAAACTAAGCAAAATGCTTAAGAAGAATAAGGTAAATTTAAGGGTTAACCCCTAATTAGCAAGCTATTTTGAGTCGGTAGACTGAAAACCTTGATTGCTAGGCAAAAAGGTATTGCTGTAATCGGCATTACGCTCGCGAATCCGCACAGTGACACAATTGTTGTAATCTGCAGACCCTGCCCGGTAACCGGCTCCAGCACAATCTTCCTGGGCAGCCTCTTGGATTGAACCACAGGAAATGAGGCCCAAAGGAATAAGAAAAATACCAAGGTTAGTTAATTGGCGCAATTAACCCGCCCACTGCTTAGCAAAATAAACGCCAATTAACACCACAATGGCAACGCATACAGGCATGAGGTAGAAAGCTACTATACCGACAGCCTCTTCTTGTTGTTCTTTGCCAAATTCGGGTTTGTTTGAGGGCGAATTAGTCATTTGCAGCTCCAAAGTAAGTTCAATTGTTCATGAGCAGATTTTGCTCGCAAACAGGTTAATAGGCCATTATATTTGATCGGGGGCCTTCTCACGGTCATGCAGTTGGTTTGCCAGTTTAGGCAGTAATGCCATCGCCAACGGTTAGTAAGAATACGGTGATACTAGTTAAAATAATTTAGCATATTATTATTTTCAGAATAGCCTACTAAGCTGTTCAGTTTTGCCCCTATTCATACATTCTTAAGCGTTATTCATTTCCCTTAACCTGAAAAAAACAGCCCTATGCGTGCCGATCAGAAAAATATAACCGTTGAAGAGCTCGAGTTCGCCCCACCTTGGGATCAACCAGTAAGTTATATGCAACGCACGCGCTCTTATTATTTAGGGCTTGGGTATGAAAACCCCTATGTCTGGGCACACTATCTAGCCGTGCCATTTAGCCCTTTAAAAAAGTCTCTCGCCGAATCTACTCTGGCTTTAATCACTACCGCCGCTCCTTACCAAGCCGACAAAGGTAATCAAGGACCCGGCTCTGCTTATAACGCACTAGCCAAGTTTTATGATGTGTATGCAGCTCCAACGGCAATCGATCCCGATTTACGGATCTCGCACGTAGGAGTAGATCGTAAAAATGCCGATATGGCCGAAATGAATGCGTGGTTTCCTTTGGCTGCCGCTAGAAGAGCAGTAGCAAGCAAACGCCTCAGAGCTTTATCGCCACGATTCTATGGCTTACCCAGCAATCGTAGTCAACGTCACACGCTAGAAGTTGATGCGCCAGCAATTGCCAATCTTTGTAAAGCAGATGGAGTGGACGTTGCCATCCTCATTCCTAACTGCCCCATTTGCCATCAATGCCAAAGTTTATTGGCGCGCTACCTTGAAGAGCAAGGCATTACCACGGTCATTATGGGAGCAGCCAAAGATATCGTTGAATATTGCGGTGTGCCACGACTGTTATTTAGCGACTTCCCTTTAGGTAATGCGGCTGCTAGACCTAATGATGTGGCCTCACAAGATACCAATTTTGAACTGGCATTACGTATTTTAGAATCTGCCCCGGCGCCCCGCACTACAGTACAGTCCCCATTACTTTGGTCAACAGACGCGCAATGGAAATTAGACTACTCCAATATTGAGCGCTTATCCCCTGCAGAAATTAAAGCCCTTAGAGATGAGGCTGAAAAAGTGCGTATTGCCGCGCGCGACTTGCGAATACAAACGGTGGGTAGTTAGGGTACTCTGACTTAAGAGATAGCTAAACAGGTTTGGCAAAGGCGTCATCAATACATAACATTGTATATGGTTGACGATAGCGGTAATCAGATTGGTTACGGCAAATAAAATCTTTATTAGAGGAATCATAAAATCATGGGTAGTAGTTTATATAATTCATTTCTCAGTAAAAATCCGAGCCCTCAAGAACGATTAGATCTCGGAATCTCAATTCGCAAAAAGACAAGCCGCTCATCGCTGGCCGAATTTTCTGTAAAAAATAATCGTCAAGCACCGATTGATATTTTGCTTGCTCAAGCGAAAACACGGCTTCCGCCATTTATTCCAATCCGCCATGCACGCATGGCTGTTAATCCATTTGCATTTTTTCGCGGTGGGGCTGCAATTATGGCTAATGATTTAGCTAGGGTTCCAAGCCCTGCTATTACCGTGCAATTATGTGGCGATATGCACGTCAGTAACTTTGGTTTCTTTTCGACCACTGAGCATCAATTGGTCTTTGGCATTAATGATTTTGATGAAACCTTACCTGGTAATTTTGATTGGGACTTAAAACGCCTAACAGCAAGCGCAATGATTGCTACCCAACAATTAGGCCAAGATCAAGTCTATGGTGAGGCGATTGTGCGAAATATTTGTACTGCCTATCGTAATTCGCTCCAACAATATGCAACTATTCCCTATGTCGACCTAAAGCGTAGCTATATTGATGAAAAAATCTTATTAAGTTCTACAACCAATTATGGAAAAACAATTAGCCAAAAGTATTTAAAAAAACTGTTCGAAAAAGCACGAAAAAATACGAATCATGGTGTTCTAGACAAATTAATAGAAAAAACACCGTATGGCCCGCGCTTTATTGAACACCCTCCGTTAATAGAACATGCTGATGTGTCAATACGCATGGGCACAAAAATATCAGATCTTCTCGAGGATGTTCTCCAAACTTATACAAAATCATTGTTGCCAGATCGTCAATATTTATTGAGGCGTTACAAACTAATTGACTGGGTACGTAAAGTAGTTGGGGTTGGCAGCGTTGGCACTGCATGTTGGGCAATGTATTTTGAGGGTCAAGATGTGGATGACCCCCTTTTTCTGCAACTGAAAGAGGCCCAAAAATCGGTTCTAGCGCCCTACTTTCCTAGTAACAAGTTTCATAATGAGGGCAAACGCGTAATCGATGGTCAAGCTCTGATTCAGGGCGCGCCGGATCTTTTTCTGGGCTTTGGCAAAGCTGAGGGACATTTTTATATCCGCCAGTTGCGAGATATGAAGGGCGGTATTTCTGTTGGGGGAGATGATATCAATGTGGAAGTATTTCCTGATTTTGCGAAACTTTTTGGCTGGGCTTTAGCAAATGCGCACGCCAGATCAGGCGACCCCGCCGTACTGGCTGGCTACTGCGGCAAAGGGGAGGCATTAGATGATGCTATGGTTAACTTTTCAATTGCATATAGCAAGCAAAATGAGGCAGACTACGATACTTTTTTAAGGGCAATTAAGTCGGGCAAGATTAGCTCTGCCGCAGAAAATTTTTAGGGAACCTTAAGCTAAAGGTTAAGTTCAGTGGAAAATGTATTTTTCTGGGCAATTCAAAAAAACAGGGA
>CANKKB010000044.1 GCA_947482555.1 Burkholderiaceae bacterium
TAAAACAAATTTTTACCATGCTTTTGTAGTCCGAGCATGTTGTAAAGTTCGGCGCGGGGTTTGTGGGGTAACAAATTACGTAAAAAAGTCACATAGGCCGAAGGCACTTCCATGTCGACTAAAAAATAACTGTGGGTAAAGCTAAATATAAGTCGCAAATCAACTTCGGATAACAAAGCACCATCAATATATAGTTCACCAGCTGCGTTATGCATTAGGGCGATCGCTAAGGGAAAAACTTTTTCGCCATCAATAATGCGACCCATAATAAAGGCAGTTTTATTACGAAAAAATAGTCCAGTTAAGACATGAATTTGAAAATCTGCTTGAGTCGTTGCGCCTTGCAATTCAGCATTTACGCATTGATTTATTAATTCAATATCCCGTGCTAAATTTTCAAACGGCGTTTTAAATTGAAAGCTAAGTATTAAATCTTCAAGAACTTGCTGCAGACCAGCGCGATTTTCTGGATAATAAGTACGATACGTTGGCTTATTAGGAACCTCATCGTTTTCTAAGTATTCAGTGGAAATGGTAGGACGTACAAAAATAAAATCATTATTAAAATATTCGCGGCGTAAGATACGTGTACACACAGAATTAAAAAATGTTTCCGCTAATTCGGGTTGGTGTAAATTAGAAACTAAACCAATGTAATGTAATTTCACTTGCTGCCATACTTCATCGGAACAATTTTGTGCGTCAAACTCATCTTCTAAAACTTCTACCGTTTCTTGTACGCGTTGGTCGTAATAATCAATACGATTCCGCTGTAATTGGCTTACCCCAAACCAATCTTGTGCTTCAAAGCAGGCTTTCGCAGCAGCTCCAGCCTCGCGGAAAATGCTGTAATGGCGTTGAAATCCGGCCAAAAGCGATTGCGCCATATCGAAAGCAACCTGCGATGACAATAATTTGGGAAAATGGCTCATGCCATTAAGCTTAATCGAAGTGCGCCAAACTTGACTACTTCTCAAATCCATTACCCCCTAGGGGATGCTCTGCCACCTTTAGGTGAAACGCTAGAGGTAGCTCCGGGCGTGCGTTGGTTGAGAATGGGCTTGCCATTTGCCCTGGACCATATTAATTTATGGATTTTACGAGATGCTATCGAGGGGGTAGAGGGCTGGACCATCATTGATTGTGGAATCAGCAATGCCGAGACAGAGGCGGCCTGGGAAACTATTTTTGCTACTCAATTATCAGGTTTGCCCGTATTACGAGTCATTGTGACCCATATGCATCCTGATCATGTGGGGCTAGCAAAATGGCTATGTGAGCGGTGGCAAGCGCCCTTATGGATGTCCATGGCAGATTACTTAACTGCTCAGTGGTTAAGTAATAAAGAGGGGGGCGCGGCAATTGGCGCCAAAATGGGCAGCGGAGGATCGGCAGACCACCTTGAGCGACATGGCTTAAATTCCGCAGAAGACTTGGCATTAATTCGGGGCCGATCAGACTATTACAGCAGGATGGTGCCAGGAATGCCGCCACGCTATCGGCGCTTGATGGAAGGCGATGTCATCACCATTGGTGGACAACTTTGGCAGGTACAAATGGGATATGGGCACGCCCCTGAGCATGCCACCCTGTATTGCGCAAAATTAGGCGTCTTTATCTCAGGCGATATGGTTTTACCGCGCATCTCTACTAACATCAGCGTCTATGATGCTGATCCCGATGCAGACCCCTTGGGATTATTTTTACGCTCCTTGGCTTTATTTGCCCAGTTACCCGCAGACACCTTAGTTTTGCCCTCGCATGGTAAGCCGTTCACTGGCTTACATGTTCGCGTTCAGCAATTACAAGAACACCATGTTGATCGTTTGGCTGACACCATAAACGCATGTCACGAGCCGATTACAGCGCGAGACTTAGTGCCTATTTTATTTAAACGTTCTTTAGATACCCATCAAATGACTTTTGCCATGGGCGAAGCAATTGCCCATTTGAATCATCTTTGGCGCCTGGGAAAGCTTACGCGGAAGGCTTCCGCCGGGGTTTGGCAGTTTTCCGTCTGCTAGTCCCTGCATCCCCTGCTGATGCTGCAGCATTCGTTGCCGCCGCTGTTGCTGCTGTTGTTGCCTTACTCACATTGGCCATGGCAGCTTCCTGTGCCGAGCCCATTGCCTCGCCAAAAGAGCGCAGCGCTAAAAGCGTCGCGTGCTGAACTTCAAGGCCTTGGATGGTAGATTTTAAGACGTTTAAATTGAGATTTAACCAGTTTTCTACGCTTTTAAGATCTTTAATTCGTTTTTCAATTTCAACGATATCAAGGCCCGCAAACGCCCCACTAAATCCGCTGGTGGCCTTGTTCATGTCAGCCGTAAAAGGAAATTGCCCCGCATTTTGTCCGGCCACGCCTTGCCCCCACATGTTTTTTAGCATCTCTAGGCTTTGATTAAATTCTGGGATGGTTCCAAACATAAATTCTCCATTTTGGCTAAAGACAAGTAATACCGATAAAATACGGGATTCTAAAGATTAATCCTCTTAACGCCACAATGCAATCAAATGGTTCGGTCGTACCCGCTGTAAAAGTGCCCACCTTGTTAGGTTCGGCAAGGTATACGCGTGGCGCTCTGCTGCCCCAGCTCCTGCAAGAGCGAATTCTAATTTTAGATGGCGCGATGGGCACGATGATTCAGCAGCGTAAGCTTTCTGAAGCCGACTACCGCGGTTTGCCAGCAAGTGAGCGCTTTGCGCAACATGCTAGTGATGTCAAGGGGAATAACGAGTTATTAGTATTAACGCAGCCACAAATCATTCGTGACATTCATGATCAATATTTAGCGGCTGGTGCCGATATTATTGAAACGAATACCTTTGGAGCTACGTCGGTGGCACAAGACGATTACCGTATGCCCGAGTTAGCTCGCGAAATGAATGAACAAGCAGCACGCATTGCCCATGAGGCTTGTTTAACCTATAGCACAGCAGATAAGCCGCGTTTTGCGGCGGGTGCAATTGGGCCAACCCCTAAAACAGCCAGCATTTCTCCCGAAGTGAATGACCCGGGTGCGCGTAATGTGACCTTTGATATTTTACGTAAAGCCTATCGCGAACAAATTGAAGGTTTGTTTGCTGGTGGCGTCGATTTATTTTTAGTCGAAACTATTTTCGATACTTTAAATGCGAAGGCAGCATTATTTGCCCTTGATGAATTTTTTGAAGAGACCGGCGAGCTTTTACCTGTCATGATTTCAGGTACCGTCACCGATGCATCGGGGCGTATTTTATCGGGCCAGACTGTCGAGGCATTTTGGAATAGTTTGCGCCATATAAAGCCCCTTACTTTCGGCCTTAATTGCGCCTTAGGGGCGGCTTTAATGCGCCCCTATATTGCTGAGTTAGCACGGGTTTGCGATACGGCGATCTCCTGCTATCCGAATGCGGGCTTACCTAATCCGATGAGCGACACGGGTTTTGATGAAACCCCCGAAATTACTTCTGCATTAATTGATGGTTTTGCAGCCGATGGGTTAGTCAATTTGGTCGGTGGTTGTTGTGGCACAACACCAGAGCATATTCGGGCAATTGCGACAGCAGTAGCGCGGCGTAAACCGAGAGCCTTTTATCGTGAAAATGGTTCTGAGGTTTTGGCGTGAGTGACCTTAGGGCGATGCGGCTGGCTGGCCTAGAGCCCTGCAATATCACCCCCGCAGTAGGTTTCGTAAATATCGGCGAGCGCACCAATGTGACTGGTTCAAAAGCCTTCGCGCGCATGATTTTGAATAATCAATTTGATGAGGCCTTGGCGGTCGCCCGTCAACAAGTTGAAAATGGTGCGCAGATAATTGATATCAACATGGATGAGGCGATGTTGGATTCTGAGGCGGCAATGACACGCTTTTTGAATTTAATTGCCTCAGAACCTGATATTGCTAGAGTACCGATCATGCTCGATTCGTCTAAATGGACGGTCATTGAAGCGGGCCTCAAGTGCGTGCAAGGTAAGTCCATCGTTAATTCAATTTCGCTTAAAGAAGGCGAAGACGCATTTCGTAAGCAAGCCCGTTTAGTTAAGCGTTATGGCGCTGCTACTGTGGTAATGGCTTTTGATGAACAAGGGCAGGCAGATACTTTTAAGCGTAAAACTGAAATTTGCCAACGTTGCTATGACTTGCTGGTCGGTGAAATGGGTTTTCCGGCAGAAGATATTATTTTTGATCCCAATATTTTTGCGATCGCAACCGGCATTGAAGAACATGACAATTACGCCGTTGATTTTATTAATGCTACTCGCTGGATAAAAGCCAATTTACCGGGTGCAAAAGTCAGTGGAGGGGTTTCTAATGTCAGTTTTTCATTCCGCGGCAATGATCGCGTTCGCGAAGCGATTCATACCGTATTTCTCTATCATGCCATTCAAGCTGGCATGGACATGGCGATTGTCAATGCCGGGCAACTAGGTGTTTATGCCGATCTTGACCCCGAATTACTCGAACGCGTTGAAGATGTCGTACTCAACCGCTTTAAAGAAAAAGAGGGCCAAACCCCTACTGAACGTTTGTTAGCGATTGCCGCAACATTTAAAGGTGATGCTAGTAAACAAGTAGAGAATTTAGTCTGGCGAGAGGAGCCAGTACGCGAACGTTTAACGCATGCGTTAGTACACGGCATCACCACGTTTATTGTGGAAGATACCGAAACGCTCCGCGCTGAAATTATGGGTTCTGGCGGCAGACCAATCGAGGTCATTGAAGGCCCTCTAATGGATGGTATGAATGTCGTTGGCGATTTATTTGGCGCAGGAAAAATGTTTTTACCGCAAGTAGTCAAAAGCGCACGAGTCATGAAGCAGGCAGTAGCAGTTTTAATTCCCTACATTGAAGAAGAAAAACGCTTACATATTGCCGGGGGGGGCGAAGCCAAGGCCAAAGGCAAAATTGTCATGGCGACTGTCAAAGGCGATGTGCACGACATTGGTAAAAATATTGTTACTGTAGTTTTACAATGCAATAACTTTGATGTAATAAATATGGGTGTAATGGTACCTTGCGCCGAAATTTTAAAGAAGGCCAAAGAAGAGCAGGCCGATATTGTGGGGCTATCGGGTTTGATTACACCGTCACTAGAAGAAATGACTTACGTCGCCCAAGAAATGCAACGCGATACCTATTTTCGCGATCGTTTATTACCCTTAATGATTGGCGGTGCCACCACGTCCCGGGTGCATACTGCCGTCAAAATTGCGCCGCATTATGATGGCCCAGTAGTCTATGTGCCCGATGCCTCACGCTCAGTTTCGGTAGCGTCAAGTTTACTTTCTGATGATGGCGCAAAAAAATTCATTACAGAATTACAGGAAGACTACGTCCGCATTCGTGAGCAGCACGCGAATAAACGCAAAACACCTTTAATTTCTTTAGAAGCGGCACGCAATAATCGGGAACGGATTGATTGGCAAAATTGGGTTCCACACAAACCTAAATTTATTGGCAGGCGGCTCTTTAAAAATTACTCACTTGCTGAGATAGCCCCCTTTATTGACTGGACCCCCTTTTTTCAAACTTGGGATTTGGCTGGCAAGTTTCCAGCAATATTGGACGATGAAGTTGTTGGTGTAGAGGCGCGCAAAGTATTTGCAGATGCACAGGCAATGTTGGAAAAATTAATTAAAGGCCAATGGTTGCAGGCAGATGGCGTGATGGCTTTTTATCCTGCCAACACGGTTGGCGACGATATCGTTTTATATACTGATGAAGCGCGCAATCATCCGTTATTTGTTTGGCATAACTTGCGGCAACAGAGCGAACGACCCGTAGTCGATGGTCAACGGCGTCCGAATCGCAGCTTAGCGGACTACGTCGCACCTCATGCCACTGGGATTGCTGATTACGTTGGTTGTTTTGCGGTGACTACAGGCCACGGAGTCGAGAAAAAAGTGGCCCAATTTCAAGCGCAACATGATGATTACAGCGCGATTATGCTCAAGGCTTTAGCTGATCGCTTAGCCGAGGCTTTCGCGGAATTAATGCATTGGCGGGCGCGGACTGATTTATGGGGTTACGCTACGAAAGAACAACTTAGCAATGAGCAAATGATTGCCGAACAGTACCAAGGTATTCGTCCGGCGCCGGGTTACCCTGCTTGTCCTGCCCACGAAGTTAAGTTAGATTTATTGCGCGTACTGGGCTCAGAAGATATTGGTATGACCTTAACATCATCATTCGCAATGGATCCTGCTTCGAGCGTCAGTGGCTTTTATTTAGGGCATCCCGATGCCCGTTATTTCAATGTGGGCAAAGTAGGTCAAGATCAATTAGTCGATATGGCGAAAAGACGCAATGAAACGATTGAGGTAGTGCAACGCTCCTTAGCAAGTCAATTTGATTAGCAGCACGTTGAACTAGCCGAGCTGCAATTTTTTAGATGTCCCACACAATCGGTTCATCTGCTGTCGCCGCCTGCTTCATGAGTTCCAAAAATGGAAAGGCCCGCCTTCCAAGTGGGTCACCCTTTGGCGCCGTTCGGCTAGGGCTGCTAGCCTCCAGTGACTCTAATTGGGGTTTAGATTGCGATTGACGTTGTTGTTGGTCTTGAATAATAGCGCCTTCAAGCAGCAAAATTAAATTTGGCAGTTCGTCAGCGGTAAGAATGCCGCGTTGCGCTAGCGACTTCCCCAAGATCGTAAAAATTCGCTCACTTAGATCACTTAACATGATCACCTCGGGGCCGGCTTTAGAATGAAAATGGTAAATCATCTATCGAGCTTACCACCAGCGCCTGATAAACTCATTAATCTATGTTGATAACCCAAAAGAACCAATTAGTTCAGCTCTTAAGTGAGGCTTTAAAAGAGACAGCACTCGCTCACGATTTGTCGCCTACTGACTTACCAATCCCCCAGCTCGAAAGGCCAAAGTCGATTGATCATGGTGATGTGGCCTGTAATATTGCCATGCAGGTAGCAAAGCTATGGCAACTTAAACCGCGTGAATTAGCGCAAACATTAATTGGTTATTTGACAGCCCAAGCTAATTATGCCGACTTCATTGCTTCTGCTGAAGTTGCTGGGCCTGGCTTTATTAATTTTCGGCTAACCAATCAAGCTAAAACAGCTGTCATCAAAGAAATTTTAGTTGAGCAAGCGCGCTTTGGCTTAGTGAAGTTAGCGCCTCCAGCGGCGAATGCAAAGCCAGCGAAAGTGATGATCGAATTTGTTTCCGCTAATCCTACTGGGCCATTACATGTTGGACATGGTCGACAGGCCGCCTTAGGAGACGCCATTGCTAATTTACTAAGTACACAAGGACTAGCAGTTCATCGCGAGTTTTATTACAACGATGCAGGCGTGCAAATTGCCAACTTAGCCCTTTCAGTTCAGGCCCGCTTAAGCGGGCTCAAGCCAGGCGACAGTGCATGGCCAGAGCTCGCATATAACGGTGAGTACATTGCCGATATTGCAAAAGCATATCGCGCTTTACCAGAGCATCAGTCAGAGACCGATCTTGAATCAATTCAGCAATTTGCGGTTGCTTATTTACGGGCAGAACAAGATCTCGATTTAACTATTTTCGGGGTGCAATTTGATCAGTACTACTTAGAGTCTTCCTTGTACGCTGATGGTAGCGTAGCGCAAATTGTCGCTGACTTAGAGGGCGCAGGAAAAACCTATGAAGCAGATGGCGCTTTGTGGCTCAAAACGACCACAGATGGCGATGATAAAGATCGGGTGATGCGCAAATCTGACGGCAGTTATACCTATTTTGTACCCGATGTTGCCTACCATGCTAGTAAATGGCAGCGGGGTTATCAGCAGGTCATTAATATTCAGGGTAGCGATCACCACGGCACCATCATGCGCGTCCGCGCGGGTTTGTAGGGGGTGGCACAGCAACGTCAGTGGTCCATTCCGAGTACTTATCCAGCTTATGTTTTGCATAAAATGGTTACAGTGATGCGCAATGGCGAAGTCGTGAAATTATCAAAACGAGCCGGATCTTATGTCACAGTGCGCGATTTAATTGAATGGTCAGGTGGTATCCATGACGCAATGACACAGGGGGAACGTGAACTGGCGTTACAACGCGGCCGTGATGCAGTACGCTTCTTTCTAATTTCGCGCAAAGCCGATACCGAGTTTATTTTTGATGTTGATTTAGCATTACAACAGAACGACGAAAACCCGGTTTTTTATGTCCAGTATGCACACGCCCGAATTTGCTCCATTCTGGCGCAGTGGCATGGCTCTCCTGCTGATTTAGTTAAGGCAAACTTCAGTCTATTAAGCAGTAAAGCTGCCGATCATTTGCTGCGCCGATTAGCTGAATATCCAGAATTACTCGCCACTGCCGCGGCAGATTTAGCCCCTCATGCGCTCGCCTTTTATTTACGCGATTTAGCAGGTGATTTTCATACCTTTTACAATGCAGATCGTGTCTTAGTAGACGATATCGAATTAAAAAATGCTCGCCTAGCTTTGTTAGCTGCGACCCGTCAGGTAATTCAAAATGGCTTAGCTATTTTAGGGGTGTCAGCCCCCAGCAAAATGTAAGATAAGGGGATGAAAGTGAAATCGACGAGAGAGTTTGGGGGCACCATACTAGGCTTAATTCTAGGGCTAACAATCGGACTAGTTTTAGCTCTAGGAGTGGCTTTTTATTTATCCAAAACGCCGCCACAAGAAAAGCCAGGAATTCGCGCACCCAATTTACCCTTGACGATTAAGCCGGTTGTGCCAGTTGAAGAAGAGGGCGCTTCGAGTGCGCCTCCCCCATTAGATTTAAATAAGCCCTTACAAGGAAAAAAACAAGCCACTAATACAGAGGCCAGTTCCGATCCTATACGCGATATAGCTAATGGCAAAAAACCCGAGCAAAAACCAACCGAGACTAAATCTACAGAAGCAACCTTTTTTATTCAAGTAGGTGCTTATAGTAAACAAGCAGAGGCCGATGCCCAAAAGGCAAACTTGGCAATGCAGGGAATGCAAGCGCAAATGAGTGAGGCAACAGTGGATGGCAATGTTGTCTGGCGAGTTCGCATTGGCCCCTTCGCCACTGCTGAAGAGACTAAACCCATTACCAATAAATTAAACGGGCTTGGTATTAAACCCACTATTATTCGAGCAAATAAATCATGATTTCATCCTTATCTTTTTTTCGTCAACTTTGCGTTCTAGCGATAACGGCAATCTTCAGTTTTTTACCCTTGGGGCAAATTACTGCGCAAACTACAGGCAATCCTAAAATTCAAGAGGGTATTGATTACCGAATTTCAACCGCTCCCCAGCCAGTCGAAAACAAAAATAAAGTTGAGGTAATTGAATTTTTTTGGTACGGTTGTCCGCATTGCTTTGAGTTTGAGCCTGAACTTAGTGCTTGGGCTAGTCGCCAAGGCAAAGACGTCGTATTTAAGCGTATACCAGTCGCATTTAGAGATGATCTTTTAGTGCATAGCCAATTATTTTTTACCCTCGAAGCAATGGGTAAGGGCGACGCCTTAAATAACAAGGTGATGACAGCAATTCACAAAGAAAATAAACGGTTATTAACAGAAAACGATATTGCCGATTGGGCAGTGAGTCAGGGTCTTGATCGTAATACTTTTCTTACCACTTTTCGCTCATTTGCCACCGTATCAAAAGCGCGGAACGCGAATCAACAATCGTCCACCTATCGAATTGAAGGCGTACCAACGGTCATTGTTCAGGGACGCTATATCACTTCGCCATCGATTGCGGGTACTAAAACTAAAGCCATTCAAACGATGGATTATTTAGTCGACAAGGTTCGTAAAGAGAAGTACAAGTAGGCCTGGCGTATGGATGATATTAAATTTTGACAAAGTTACGTAAAATCCAAAAGTAAATTGGATACGGCAGGATACGTAAGAATTTTAAAAATCGTGAAAAGCGTTTAGGAAAGTGAATATCAAATTCACCTGCTTGAATGCCAGCCAAGATTTCTTGCGCTGCTTTTTCTGGGCTGATGAGCGCGGGCATCACAAAATCGTTTTGGGCGGTTGCTGGAGTTGCTACAAAACCCGGAGAAATCATGTGGACACTTAATCCGCGGGGCTGTAAATCATAGAATAAAGTTTCACAAAAATTAATCATCGCAGCTTTACTTGGGCCATAAGCAAGCGCCTTAGGTAAGCCGCTATAGCCGGCAACACTACCTACGATTGCAATATGTCCAGAATGTTGTTTAAGCATATCTGGGAGTACTGTCGCAACAGCACGCATGGGGCCAAGTACATTCGCATCGATCGTTTGTTCGGCTGCTACAAACGCAAAATTATCGGCACGAAGCGGAATATAAATTCCCGAAACAAATAGTAATAAATCTAGCCCTTGCCAATCATGAATAATCGTTTGGTAGGCGAGTTCAATTTCATTTGTCACCGTTACGTCTAAGGGTAAGCTTAAACATTGATGATCTTGGCCCAAGGCACAAAGGTCTTCTAGGCGCTCTAATCGTCGCCCCGATAAGGCAACTTTTGCCCCTGCGGTAATGAGCGCTTTTGCGCATGCCTCACCAATCCCGCTGGTAGCGCCAATCACCCAGACACGCAGGCCTAAATATTGAGAAACGCCAGGTTGCTGCATGCTCATTGCAAATATTTTTGAGTGGGCCGGTGGCTTAAAGTAAATTGAACAACATCAATGTTTTGCTCCGCAAAGCCAGCAGCACAATACATTAAGTAAAAATTCCATAAGCGAATAAAGGCCTCATCAAATCCGAGTTGCTTTACCTCGGGTAATTTAGCGTTAAATTGCTCAAACCAGATCTCTAATGTTTTTGCGTAATCTTTGCCAAAAGAAAGTTCGCTATCAATTTGTAATCCCGCAAGGTTTGCTTGGATGATAAAAGCGTCGCGGGATGGCAGCATACCGCCGGGGAAAACGTATTGCTGAATGAAGTCAGTACTATTACGATAGCGCTCAAATAATTCAACAGCAATCACAATGGTTTGTACACAGGCCTTTCCGTTGGGTTTCAGGCAGGCTGCAATGCTTTGAAAATACTCAGGCCAATGACTTTCGCCAACCGCTTCGAACATCTCAATAGACGCAATGCCATCAAACTGGTCATGACAATCGCGATAATCTTGTAAGCGCACGCTGTGATTGATAGGGTGATGACTTGTTTGATTAGTGTTGAATATTGTGGCATGAGTAAGCTTCGCAATACGTTCAAGCGCAAACTTGGCCTGTTCGTTTGAGAGAGTAAGTCCAGTTATGCTCAGTCCTGCACGGGTAGCGACCTCCATAAAACCACCCCAGCCACAACCAATTTCAAGGACGCTATCACCCGCTTTGCATTTAAGTGAATTAAGGATGCACTGATATTTCGCATTTTGTGCATGTGCTAATGATGATTGGTCAGAAGATGCAAAAAATCCACTCGAATAGGACATTGTTTCATCTAGCCAGAGGCTATAAAAATCATTGCCCAAATCATAATGTGCATGAATATTTTTGCGGCTACCAGCTTTCGAGTTTCGTCTTAGCCAATGCTTGAGTCGGTAGGCTAGCGATCCGGCCCAACTGCCATAAATGGCTTTTTCTAAAATAGTCCGATTACGAATTGCCAATTCAAGTAGTAGCTTAAGGTTGGGAGTCTCCCATTTACCGCGAATATAGCTTTCAGCAAAACCGATATCACCATGCCGCAGTACATCTCTAAATAAATCCCAATCAAGCACATGAATTTCAGCATGGAGAGGATCAGTTGGATTCCCAAAATATTGAATTTCACCATTTGGTAGTCCAACGGAGAGATGGCCAGCGCTTAAATGCCCAAGCATTTTTAAGATGGTTTTAGCAGCTAGTGGAATATTTCGATAGCTAGCAGTATCAGTCGCTGCTTTAGAGAAATTTAGCTTTGCTAGTAAAGGCTGTCCAGGTCGATTCATCGGGTTACTTCAAATTCAGGTGGTTGGGGTTTTGAGTGAAAGGGTACGCCTTTAAGCCACAGTTTAATCGCTTGCCAA
>CANKKB010000045.1 GCA_947482555.1 Burkholderiaceae bacterium
CTGTGGCCCTATTCCGCACGTCGCCGTGGATGGCTGTTAGCCAACACCTTTCCCTATGGAGTCCGGACTTTCCTCCCCCTCCTTTAAAAGAGGCGGCGATTGCCTAATTAACTCTGCGCTTGAAGTCTAACGCAGTCGCCAGAATTTAGTTTAGGGCGTACTACGGAGATTCTGCGAGCGACCAAGAAATAGTTCCACCCGCACGCAGTGGCACGATAGTGGTATCACCCAAAGGTAGTTCATTTGGCACTGGTTGGACTTGCTTTTGCAAGCGGATGATTTCAGTATTTCTCGGTAAGCCATAGAAATCGGCGCCATAAAAACTAGCAAATGCCTCAAGTCGATCAAGCCGCCCAACCGATTCAAAGGCTTCGGCATATAAACCCAACGCATTAAAAGCACTAAAGCATCCGGCACAACCACAGGCACTTTCTTTCAGGCCTTTTGGATGTGGAGCGCTATCAGTACCTAAAAAGAAACGGGCATTACCACTGGTTGCCATCTCAAGCAATGCTAAGCGATGTTCTTCGCGTTTTAAAACTGGTAAACAATAATGATGGGGTCGAATACCTCCAGCAAAAATAGCATTGCGATTCATCAATAAATGTTGGGGGGTAATAGTGGCGCCCAAGGTATTTTTATTTGCCGTATATGCATCGCGCACATATTGAGCAGCCTGCATCGTAGTGATGTGCTCAAAGACAATACGTAATTCCGGAAAATCACGCCGTAATGGTTCAAGCGTGCGGTCAATGAAAACTGCCTCCCGATCAAAAACATCAACGGCTGGGTCAGTCGTTTCACCATGAATTAATAAAGGTAAATTCGCTTTTTGCATTGCTTCAAGAACAGCGCTGCAGTGTTTTAAATTACTCACCCCAGAATCACTATTGGTAGTCGCGCCAGCAGGATATAGCTTGATACCAATAATTCCAGCATCTTGCGCCTTTTGAACTTCTGCACCAGGTGTATTGTCAGTAAGATATAAGGTCATTAGCGGCGTAAATTGTGCGGGCATTAGCTGCTTTAATTGCAACTCGATGCGCCCACGATAGGCTTCGGCCAGCGCTACTGTAGTAATGGGTGGCTGTAAATTAGGCATGATCACCGCCCGCGCAAATTGCTTAACCGTATGTGATAACACATCCTTAAGTACCGCACCGTCACGAATATGTAAATGCCAATCATCTGGTTTCACCATACTTAGTGAGCTGAGCGAATTTAGTGGCATAGCCTTAATTTTTCTCTAACAAAATAATACGAAAATCATTTACATTGGTGAGTGTAGGGCCAGTATCTACTAAAGCATTCAATTCTGCAAAAAAACCATAACAATCGTGCTTCATTAAAAAAATAGTAGGGCTCAAATTACGCTCTTTCGCAAGCTTACGCACAGCGGGCGTAAACCAGGCACCCGCATTTAATTCGCTACCATCAATACCATCGGTATCTGCCGCTAAAGCAGAGATATTCTGTAAATCACTGGTTGCTGCAAAGAGCGCTAGGAGAAATTCACTACACCGACCGCCACGACCTTTCATTTCCGCCGGAATCGTAACGGTACATTCGCCACCGGAAATAAGCGCTACTGGTAACTTAGCCCATTGTTGATGCTGAATAATTTCGCGTGCAATAGCGGCATGAACTAAAGCCACATCATGTGCTTCGCCAGTAATCGTATCTCCTAAAATAATCGGGGTATAGCCTTGGCTTGCGATAAAGTTAGCGGCGGCTTGCAAGCTTTGACGCGCAGTTGCAATCACATGATTACGGACTTGCGCCCCAACTAAATCGGCCTCTTTTAAAGTTTCAGGGATCTTGCCATCACGACCCTCTTGCAGATGTTTTAAAACGCTTGCCGGTAAATTACTCGCATCCAAATTGGATTTAGCCAGAATCGCTAAGGCATTGTCATAACTAGAGTAGTCGGCTGCACAGGGTCCGCTAGCAATGTCCGCGGGATGGTCGCCAGTAACATCGGAAATTAATAAAGCCTCTACCCGGGCGCCACGCGCCATCGCACTACGCGCCAAGTTTCCGCCCAAAATAGCTGACAGATGTTTGCGCACAATATTCATCTCTTCGATAGGTGCGCCACTACGTAATAACGCTTCGGTAGTTTGGCGCATATCGGCCATGCTGATACCGCTTTGGGGTAAGGTAAGCAGACTCGATCCGCCGCCAGAAACCAGCACGATTAGTGTCTCACCCGCCTGCAGTTCTTGCACCCGCTGCAGAATTTCAATTGCGCCGTCCATGCCTGCTTGATCAGGTACTGGGTGCCCTGCTTCAACAATGCGGATCGCTTGAGTTGGTGCCCCATGCCCATAACGCGTTAAAACTAGACCCTCAAGCTTGGCCTCTGGCCAGCTTGAGGCAGCGTAAGCCTCTAAGGCGCTTGCCATTGCAGCGCTTGCCTTGCCTGCACCCACCACCAAGCAGCGGCCTTGTGGCTCTGTTCCAGCAGGAAAAATTTGCTGTAAACAATTGACCATGATATGGCGTGGTTCTGCTAGTTGTAAGGCAGCCGCAAAGGCTTGCTGCAAAATCGCTGGGGTATTAGGACTCATCTACTAATTCTAAACAATGACTAGCAGACGCGCTAAGTTAGCGATCGGGCACTGTATTTTCACTACGCTCTTGCATTTGCCACATTTCCGCATATTTGCCGTTGAACTCAACTAATTCAAGATGCGTACCTCGCTCAATAATACGTCCTTGATCCATTACTAAAATTTGATCGGCATGTACGATAGTAGAAAGACGATGCGCAATAATTAAAGTTGTGCGATTGCGCGCTAAACCCAACATCTCTTCTTGAAGGGCGCGCTCTGTTTTAGAGTCAAGCGCCGACGTTGCTTCATCGAATAGCAACATAGCTGGCTGCTTGAGTAAGGTACGCGCAATTGCCACACGTTGTTTTTCACCGCCCGATAACTTTAAGCCACGCTCGCCAACCTGGGTTTCAAAACCATCAGGCAAGCGTTCGATTAAGCTATCAATTTGTGCGGCGCGAGCAGCATCACGAACCTCAGCAATACTCGCATCAGGCCTACCATAAGCAATGTTATAGGCAATGGTGTCATTAAATAAAACAGTATCTTGCGGGACGATACCAATGGCTTTGCGTAAACTGGTTTGCTGTACCAATTGAATATTTTGGCCATCAATGAGAATTTTGCCGGCTTGCACATCATAGAAACGAAATAACAACCGTGCAATCGTACTTTTACCAGCGCCACTTTGACCGACAATTGCCGTGATGGTACCCGCAGGAATAGTAAAGGTCACATCATGCAAAATTTCTCGCCGTACCTCATAACTAAATGAAACATGTTCAAATTGGACTGTTGGGCCGGTAGCGTAATTATTGATTACAAGCGATTTTGCGCCTGGTATATCGGCGATTTCTTTTTCGGTATCTAGTAAAGAGAACATGCGATCCATATCCGTGAGCGCTTGTTTAATTTCACGATAAATAACCCCCAAGAAATTTAGTGGTATATAGAGCTGAATCATCAAGGTATTGACTAAAACCAAATCGCCCAAAGTCATCGTGCCGTCAATAACGCCTAATGTAGCGCGCCATAAAATAAGCACCAAGCCAACGCCAATAATGCTTTGTTGCCCTAAGTTAAGTAGGGCTAACGATTTTTGGGACTGAATTGCTGCAGTTTGATAACGCAATAAATTTTCATCGTAACGGTGGGCCTCAAATCGCTCGTTACCAAAATATTTAACGGTTTCAAAATTGAGTAGCGAATCAATCGCTTTCTGATTGGCGCGCGAATCCATTTTATTCATCGTGCGGCGAAATTGGGTACGCCATTCGGTAACCAAAACCGTAAAACTAATATATAAAATGAGGGCCACCAATGTTATCGCGGCAAACCAATAGTTGTAGCTATATGCAAAATAGCCTAGCACCAAAGCAAACTCAATCAGGGTAGGCAAAATGCTGTACAAGGAATAAGAAATTAACGATTGAATACCGCGCGTACCGCGCTCAATATCGCGACTCACCCCTCCAGTTTGTCTAGCCAAATGAAAGCTTAAAGCTAGCCCATGCAAATGCTCAAAGACCTGCAAGGCTACTTTACGAACGGCATTTTGGGTTACCCGGGCGAATAATCCCTCTCTGAGCTCATTAAATAAGGCTGCCGAAAACCGCAATAAACCATAAGCAATAATTAATGTTAGCGGAACTACCAAGAGAGCCTCGGGGGTGCTAATCTTGATATTCAGCGTATCGATTAAGCGCTTCATCAAAATCGGAATGCCGAGGTTGGCAAACTTGGCGGCAACCATACACAGCAAAGCTAAAATAACCCGGGTCTTATGCTCTAAAAGATAAGGCAATAAATCCCGGATGGCATGCCAATCACTGCGCTTTGTGCTGTCACCCTTTGCTATAACTGGGGGTGTATCCCCATGATGGTGGGATTCTGGTCTCATCCGCTTATCTTAACCAGAGTTGGCTGGTTTACTCGCATCGAATGGATGCGCTGCTCAAATTGGCGCCTGCTTGAATAAGGTCTCAATTGCCAAACGATTGCTCTCTGAAAAACATTTAGACGCAGCTAATTCCGGCGGTAACCATTCGTAAGCAATGTGCTCTTGGGGTGACAGGGTAATTTTGCAAGCTTGGGGCACCAAAAGCGAAAACCAATGCTCGCTATTTTTTGTGACTCCAGCAGCATAACGATGGCGCCATTGTGGATAAATTTCATATTCAACCTGGTGATGCATATCCTGTAATGCTGTCGGGTTCAACACTGCCACTTGAATTCCTGTCTCTTCAAAAACTTCACGTTCTGCTGCCGCTCTTAGTGACTCATTTAGATGATCGAGGCTGCCAGTTACCGATTGCCAAAAGGTGTGGCGATCGGCGCGCTCAATTAGTAAAACATCGCCACTGGTATTGTAAATAACTACCAATACTGAAATTGGTATTTTCAAATTAACCCGCTGGGCTTACCTGACGTAAGCGAATATGTAATTCACGTAATTGACGTTCATCAACACTACTAGGTGCCTGAGTAAGCAAGCATTGAGCCCGTTGAGTTTTAGGGAAGGCAATAACATCTCGAATCGATTCCGCGCCAGTCATCATCGTAACAATGCGATCGAGGCCGAATGCAATACCACCATGGGGTGGCGCTCCATACTGTAGGGCATCAAGCAAGAAGCCAAACTTAGACTGGGCCTCTTCAGGGCCAATTTTTAAGGCACGAAAAACTTGACTTTGTACTGCCTCTTGGTGAATACGCACTGAACCGCCACCAATTTCACTGCCATTTAAAACCATGTCGTAGGCTTTTGCGAGGCATTGGCCTGGATTACTGTCGAGGAGTGCAAGATGCTCATCTTTAGGGCTGGTAAATGGGTGATGACAAGCAACCCACCGAGCATCGCCTGCATCGTAGTCAAACATAGGGAAGTCAACGATCCAGAGCGGCTTCCAGCCCGCGGCAAATAAACCGCGCTCTTTACCCCAAGCAGAGTGACCAATTCTCAAACGCAAATTACCAATAGCATCATTTACTATTTTGGCTTTATCGGCACCAAAGAAAATGATATCGCCGTCTTGTGCATTAGTACGACTTAAAATTTCGTGAATTGCGGCATCGTGTAAATTTTTTACAATCGGAGACTGTAGGCCATTGCGACCTTCCGCACGTGAGTTCACTTTAATCCACGCCAAACCTTTGGCCCCGTAAATGGTTACAAACTGGGTGTAATCGTCAATTTCACTACGACTTATTTGCGCTCCACCTGGCACACATAAAGCGATGACGCGACCATCTGCTTGGTTGGCAGCGCCAGAAAATACCTTGAAATCGACGTCTTTCATAACATCCGTCAGCTCGGTAAACTCCATCGCAATTCGTAAATCAGGCTTGTCTGAGCCATACCGAGCCATTCCCTCGGCGTAAGGCATGACGGGAAAAGGCTTAGGTAGCTCAACTTGCATGACAATTTTGAAAATATGACGAATCATATTTTCAAATAAATCGCGAATTTCTAATTCATTTAAAAACGCAGTTTCGCAATCAATTTGGGTGAATTCGGGTTGGCGATCAGCGCGTAAATCTTCATCCCGAAAACATTTAGTAATTTGATAATAGCGATCAAAGCCTGCGACCATCAGTAATTGTTTGAATAACTGGGGAGATTGCGGTAAAGCAAAAAATTGCCCGTCATGAACCCGTGAAGGCACCAAATAATCGCGTGCGCCTTCAGGTGTGCTCTTGGTCAGCATGGGGGTTTCAATATCAATAAAACCCGCGGCATCAAGGTAACGCCGTGTTTCCATTGCGACTTGGTAACGTAAACGTAAATTCTTTTGCATCTGCGGACGACGTAAATCTAAAACACGGTGAGTTAAACGGGTGGTTTCAGAAAGATTTTCATCGTCTAACAAAAAAGGTGGCGTGACAGAGGGATTTAAAATAAGCAATTGATGACAAAGTACTTCAACTTTACCGCTGGCTAAATCGAGATTTTCAGTACCGGCAGGTCGCGCACGTACCTTGCCAATAATTTGTATACAAAACTCATTGCGCACCTGCTCCGCCAGCTTAAACATGTCTGGCCTATCAGGGTCACAGACGACCTGCACAAAACCTTGGTGGTCTCTTAAATCAATAAAAATGACCCCCCCATGATCGCGGCGGCGATTAACCCAGCCAGCCAATGTCACTTCTTGGCCGATGAGCGCATCGGTAACTTGTCCGCAGGTGTGGCTTCGCATCGACATACTTATTTCCTATGAATCAGAAGACTTTGAAAGCTGAGCGGTAGTTAAACCACTGGCAGCAGAAATTGGCGATACGGTACCCATTGAAACGATATATTTCAGCGCTTCTTCAACATTCATATCTAATTCGATGACCTCACTACGCGGGATGATCATAAAAAAACCAGAGGTTGGGTTTGGGGTTGTAGGTAAAAATACGTTGACATAATCTCCACCTAATTTTTGTTGAATCTCTTCTGTTGGGGAACCTATTTGAAATGCTACCGCCCAAGAATTAGGGTGGGGATAACGGATCAACAATGCCTTACGAAATGCTTGTCCGCTCCCTGAAAATAGCGTAGAGGAAACTTGCTTCACACTAGGATAAATGGAGCGCACAATAGGAATGCGGGTCATTTGCCTATCCCAAAACCGCACCCACCATTGACCCGCGAAACTAATCGCCATGAGGCCAGTGAAGATAATGACCAATATCACGATGAGCACACCAACTCCTGGTAAAGCACGGAAATGTTCGAGATCAGCGGTAAATTGGCGGGGGAAAACTGCAATAATCACGTGCATGACTGAGCCAAAAACGCCGTCTAGCAGGCCTAGGCCCCATGTGATTACCCAAACGGTAACCGCAATAGGTACCCACACCAATATTCCAGCTATAAAGTATTTTTTCATCTGATTAATATGCCCGACCGTGATTTTAACGGTTTGGGCGCTGCAGTGGGAGATTAATGTATCTGCAGAGCGATGAGGAATGCTCCAACCAGAAATCCCCCCAAGAAAAGCAAGGCGCCGGCAAGCAATCGGCGGGTACGACGCTGTTCCTCGAGCAGGGTTTTGAGAACTTCAAGCTCTACACTGCGATCTTGGTGTTGGCGCTGCGCCAGGCTCTCGGCTAACAACCGGGGCAAAGTTGGCAATAATTTTGCCCAACCCGGAACTTCTTCCTTGAGGCCCTCGAGGAAACCCCGCCATCCCAGTTGCTGACTAACCCATTTTTCTAAAATCGGTTTAGCTGTTTTCCATAAATCAAGGTCTGGATCCAGCTGCCGGCCCAAGCCTTCAACATTTAATAAGGTTTTTTGTAAAAGTGTTAACTGGGGTTGAATTTCAACTTTAAAGCGCCGCGATGTTTGAAATAAGCGCATCAACACAATACCTAAAGAAATTTCTTTGAGGGGTCGATCAAAATAAGGTTCACATACTGCTCGCACAGCACCTTCTAAATCTTCAATCCGGGTATCGCTTGGCACCCAGCCTGATTCAACATGCAGCTCTGCTACACGGCGATAATCGCGATTAAAAAAGGCTAAAAAGTTTTGGGCTAAATAATTTTTATCAAATTGGCTTAAGGTGCCGACAATACCAAAATCAAGTGAAATATAGCGACCGAATGTTTCGGGCTCAAGACTAATTAATATGTTGCCTGGATGCATATCGGCATGGAAAAAACCATATTGAAATACCTGAGTAAAAAATATTTCAACACCATCGACTGCTAATTTTTTAAAATCGACCCCAGCAGCACGTAACTCGTCCATTCTACCAATCGAAATCCCATGCATACGTTCCATCACAATAACATTGGTGTGACAGAGATCCCAGACCATTTCAGGAATCATTAACTTATCAGAATTAGCAAAATAGCGGCGTAACTGACTCGCGTTTGCTGCTTCGCGCATGAGGTCTAGCTCATCATGCAGATAAGTATCAAACTCAGCAACTACCTCGCGGGGCTTTAAACGTCGACCGTCCTCTGAAGCCCGCTCAATCAGCTTAGCAAGGTCATACATTAAAGCAATATCGCCTTCAATGATGGGTAATATTTCTGGACGCAATACCTTAACGGCGACTAAATAATCACGCCATTCGGGATGCTGTTCATTGCCGCGCAATACACCGTAATGCACTTGTGCCACAGATGCACTAGCCACAGGAGTTGCATCAAAGCTAATGAACACTTTTTCAATCGGACACCCTAAAGCCAATTCAATAATTTCACGCGATTTGGCGTTAGAGAATGGCGGAACCTGATCTTGTAATTTAGCTAATTCATCGGCAATATCTTCGGGCAAGAGATCGCGGCGTGTTGAAAGTACTTGACCAAATTTTACAAAAATAGGGCCTAGTGCTTCGAGGGTCAAACGGATGCGCGCGCCTCGCGGCAAAGCATTGGGCGAGAACCAACATACAACACTCAACAAAGAACGGCGTAGGCCCGGTTTAAGGCTATCGCGTAGGAGCGGTAATAAGCCAAAGCGCCAAGCAGTGAAAAATATTTTACTGATACGGACAATGCGGCTCACTATCTACGCAGCTCCCTGCTGTAAACGTTGAATCCGTTTTTCTAACCGTTCGAGCGCATCGCGAGTTTCATTCACAGCAGACTTATGGAGTGCAAAATCAGCTTGCTTTATGAGTACCTGCTTTTCCTCGCTGAGATACTCAACTACGTTCCCCATTAAATCACGCCGAGCAGATTGCCCAGCCGCATGTAACCGCTTTACCTGCTTCACTAAAAAATGGGCCGGCGCATCACCAATGAAGCGGGCTAAATCATCTTCATATTCCCAGCGTAATTGACCGGCTAGGCGCCCAATCAGTTGCGCTAAGTCAGCATCACCAGTTATTTTCACGGCTTTAAAGGCTTTTTCACGTAGCTCGCCCTGTGTGGCAAGCACCTCTGCTAAAACGCTAGGGGAAATACTTAAAGTTAAATTGCAATTATCTAAGTCAACAGTTGCATCGAGTGCCTGAACATAACCCGCATCGTCAATCATGAAAGCCACCTGCGTCACCGGTAAGCTCAACTTAATTTGCTTACCGGCATGGCGCATTAATTCAGCACGAGCCCACCCCTCTTTGCTGAGTATGTGGTTAATTGCTTTGGATAGGGCTTTTGCGCTCCAAACTGAAGGCCTAAAAGCCCACTTATCCATGATTAAATAACTTGCTGAATGCCCGCCAAGACCCAACCACCCGGGCCTTCTACCGGCTTCGATAAATTCCAAATTTCAGAAAATGAATTTGCCGGAGCGCCAACTTGTTCACGAATTAAACCTGAAAATTGCACACTGCATAAATAGCTACCGGCGGCAGTTTCCATGCCCAAGAGACGTGCCTCTAAAGTAACTACGTCGGTTTGGTTTGAGGCTTCAAAACGGGCTTGTAAATCTTGTTGCAGGGTTGCATACATTTCTGGCGTAGCAAATTCATGTAAAGAATGTAAATCGCCAATATCCCAGGCTTTTTGCAGTTTAATAAAGTATTGTTTGGCGTTTTCCAAGAAAGTGTATTCATCAAAATCCGGGGGTACGTCTAGGGGAGCCTCTACAACTGGTGCACTTGTCATAGGTGCAAAAGTGGGCTCTTGCTGTCGGGGGGTCGCACCATAACTAGCGCGTTGCATGCCACCGTCCACAGGCACTGGATTGGATTTAGAAAAAGCGGGCACAAAGCGACGCAGAATAAACAGTGCCACCATGCCAATTAAAAAGGCAATTAATACACCGGTAATTAAGGAGGCAATTCCAGAACCCATCTCGCCCATACCTAAATGAGAAAATAAATAGCCTAGACCAAGTCCGGCCGCTAAACCACCTAAGATTCCGCCAAATCCTCCAAAACGACTCGGTGTAGCCGCGGGTGCGGCAGCTGGAGTTGGTGCCGGTGCGGCTTGTGGTGGCTTGGCTGCTGGTGCTGGGGTAGCTTGGCGCTGCATCGGTGCGCTCGGGGTTCGTCCGATACTTTTGCCACCACCCAAACGGGCTGCATCAACTTGCCCAATAAACGCAAAGAGTAAAACCAAACTACCAAAAATCAACTTTAGATTTCGCATTTTCATGTTAATTTCTCCTTAAATAAGTAAAGGGTTTTAGTATTTCACCCCAATATGTAATGCAACAATACCGCCACTAAACCGATGTGTTTCCACCGCATCGAAACCCAAGCCCAACATCATGGTCTTTAAGGTATTTGCATCGGGATGCATGCGAATAGATTCGGCTAAATATCGGTAACTAGCGGCATCTTTGGCAATTTTCTCTCCCAACCACGGTAAGACCCTGAAAGAATAAGCATCATACAACGGTTGTAAGAAACGATCAGGCTGTGAAAATTCTAGCACTAGCACCTTCCCCCCCGGCCTAATAACCCTGAGCATTTCACTTAGGGCTACTTCTTTGTGGGTCATATTACGCAAACCAAAGGCCACGCTGAGTACGTCAAAATAATTGCTCGGAAACGGAATTGCTTCGGCATCAAATTGGACGCAGGGCAGCGTTAAACCTTGATCAAGCAGCCGATCGCGTCCCGCACCCAACATTGAGGCATTAATATCACTAAGCCAAACTTCAGCCGTGGAATTATTACCCCAGCCTGCAGCGCGGGCAAAGGCGGCAGCCAAATCTCCGGTACCCCCAGCGATATCCAAAACAACTTGTCCCGGCTTCACTTGCGCACACGCAATTGCCCATTTTTTCCACACACGATGCAAACCAAATGACATAAAGTCATTCATCAGGTCGTATTTATTCGCAACGGAATGAAACACTTGGGCAACCTTCGTCGCTTTTTCAGCTTCCTCAACATCCTCAAAACCAAAGTGGGTTTTTGTCATGACTTGGCAGTTAAGCGGTTAACATCATTGTAAATAAGGTCATTAGTGCTTAAGTATTAACTAATGGCTACAACTATGGCCTTTTTTACCCATTGGGACATCTCGGTCAACACCCGCATTGGCTAATTTTTGCAAATGTTCTGTCCATAAGGCATCTTGATTCTCGGCCAAATGAAAGAGGAAATCCCACGCATATAAACCAGAATCGTGACCATCGGAAAAAGTAAACTTGAGGGCGTAATGGCC
>CANKKB010000046.1 GCA_947482555.1 Burkholderiaceae bacterium
AACAAGGGAGAGACCATGGGCGCTGCCGTGGATAAAAGTCAGACATCATTTAATTACAAAATAGTACGGCAATTTGCCTTGGTTACTGTTTTGTGGGGCATTGTGGGAATGTTAGTAGGGGTTTTAATTGCTGCTCAGCTAATCTGGCCTGAGATCACTTTCAATATTCCTTGGCTTAGTTACGGCCGCTTACGTCCCTTACACACCAATGCGGTGATTTTTGCTTTTGGCGGCTGTGCACTATTTGCAACCTCTTACTATATTGTTCAGCGCACCTGTCAAACTCGCTTATTTTGCGATAAGTTAGCAGCATTCACCTTCTGGGGTTGGCAGTTAGTCATCGTTGCTGCTGCAGTTACCTTACCCCTGGGCATTACTACCTCGAAAGAATACGCTGAGCTGGAATGGCCAATCGATATTTTAATTACCTTGGTTTGGGTTGCTTATGCGGTAGTATTTTTTGGCACCTTGATGAAGCGCAAAACAAAACATATTTATGTTTCTAATTGGTTCTTTGGCGCCTTCATTTTGACGATTGCGATTTTACATATTGTCAATAATATTGAGATGCCAGCCAGCTTATGGAAGTCGTATTCGGCGTACTCTGGTGCTCAGGATGCAATGATTCAATGGTGGTATGGGCACAATGCAGTAGGTTTCTTTTTAACCACTAGCTTTTTAGGCATGATGTATTACTTTATTCCTAAAGCTGCTGAGCGCCCCATTTATTCATATCGTTTATCGATAGTTCACTTCTGGGCTTTGAACTTTACGTATATGTGGGCTGGACCACATCATCTTCAAAATACCTCTTTACCCGATTGGACGCAATCATTAGGTACGGTGTTCTCATTAATTTTACTAGCGCCATCCTGGGGCGGCATGATTAACGGCATCATGACTTTATCGGGCGCATGGCACAAATTACGGAGTGATCCAATTCTTAAGTTTTTAGTCGTATCTTTATCTTTTTATGGTATGTCGACTTTTGAAGGCTCGATGATGTCCATTAAAACCGTTAATGCTTTATCGCACTACACCGATTGGACGATTGGCCATGTGCATTCTGGCGCCTTGGGCTGGGTGGGCATGATTAGTATCGGGTCTTTGTATTACATGATTCCACGCCTCGTCGGACAAAAAGACATGTATAGCGTGAAGTTAATTGATTTGCATTTTTGGATTGCCACCACAGGGGTAGTGATTTATATCGCTGCGATGTGGATTGCAGGAGTGATGCAAGGATTGATGTGGCGGGCGTTCGAACCTGATGGCACCTTGACCTATAGCTTTGTGGAAAGTGTCAAAGCTACTTATCCCTTTTATGTCATTCGTTTAATTGGCGGTATTTGTTATTTAAGCGGGATGCTACTGATGGCTTACAACGTCTTTAAGACGGTATATCGCAAACCTTGTGTCGAGGCGATTATTCCAACAGCCACTCAATTAGCTCACTAAGGAGGCGAGAATGTCAGAAAAGCATCCATTTTTTTCTCACGCCACATTAGAGCGTAATGTGGGTTGGTTAATTGTCGCTACGATTTTAGCGGTCGCTGTAGCGGGCTTGGTGCAGATTGTGCCCTTGTATTTTCAACACTCTACTACCACTCCCAGCGCAGGCATTAAACCATTTCCGCCGCTCAATTTAGCAGGTCGAGATATTTTTCAGCGCGAGGGCTGCTCGAATTGCCATTCTCAGCAAATTCGTTTGCTACGCTCGGAAACTGAACGTTATGGCCCTTATTCATTGGCGGGTGAATCGATTTACGATCATCCGTTCTTGTGGGGAAGTAAGCGTACTGGCCCCGATTTAGCGAGGGTAGGGGGCCGTTATTCCGATGATTGGCATCGCATCCATTTACGTAATCCCCGTGCAGTAGTGCCCGAATCAAATATGCCAGCATATCCATGGCTAGAAAATGCCCCTGCAGATGCTGACTCAATTCAATCTCACTTAATTGCACTGCGTCGAGTAGGTGTTCCTTATACCGATGAGCAAATTGCTAATGCACCAAAAGATTTGGCCGGTAAAACTGAAGAGGATGCCTTAATTGCCTATTTGCAAGGCCTTGGCATTAATCGACGCGCTATTCCGTTAACCAAAACAACTGCAAATAATTAATTGGGAAAGGCATCAACATGGAACAAATTTTCCCCTATGTTTCAGCTATAACTAATCTCATCGGCATCCTCCTTTTCTTAGGCATTGTTTGGTGGGCTTATTCCTCAAAACGTAAAAAAGCGAATGAAGCGTCTGCTGAGCTGCCGTTCGATCTTCCCGACGAATATCGTAAGGATTAATCATGAGTGATTTTTTAAGTGCTGGATGGAGCATCTACATTGCCTCGATTACGATTATCGGCATAGTCTGGTGTATTTGGTTGCTTTTTTCTCAGCGTAAGGTCAAGGTTAAGTACAACGCTGACGGCTCTGTTGCCGATACCGGACATGTGTGGGATGGTGATTTACGCGAATTAAATAATCCTCTACCACGCTGGTGGATGTGGATGTTTTTATTGTCATGCATTTTTGGTTTAATTTATTTGGTGCTCTATCCTGGGCTTGGTTCAATGCCTGGCATTTTGGAATACACCACCGTGAGCTCACACCAAGAGTCGGTCGTTGAGGCGAATAAAGATGTACAACCCCTCTATGCAAAATACATGGCTATGGATATCGCTCAAGTTGCGGCTGATCCAAAGGCACACGATATTGGCCAGCGTTTATTTTTAAATTATTGTTCGCAATGCCATGGTTCTGATGCAGGGGGTGCTAAGGGTTTCCCAAATTTGACCGATGGTGATTGGCTTTATGGCAGTAGTCCAGAAGCAATTAAATCGAGTATTCAGCAAGGTCGCGCAGGGGTGATGCCACCTTATGCTCATTTAGGCGCTGCAAAAATTCAAGACTTGGCAAATTACGTACGCAGTTTTTCTGGTTTACCTGTAGATGCCGCTAAAGCCAATTTAGGTGCTCAAATTTTTGCTGAAAATTGTGTTGCTTGTCATAGCACTGACGGGAAGGGCAATCAGTTGTTAGGGGCACCTAATTTAACGGATAAAACGTGGTTATATGGTAGCTCTCAGGCCGCTATTGAAGAGACTTTAAACAAGGGTCGTAATGCCTTAATGCCCGCTCAGGAAAATAATCTCACGCCTGAAAAAATTCATTTATTAACTGCATATGTGTGGGGTCTTTCCAATCTTAAATCAGATTCTAATAAATAGCAGTGTCAACTTCGTCAGCGCCTAGAAAGGCTATTCCGATTGAGATCGTAGAAGAATCGCTTTACGAAATCAGGCAAAAAATCTACGCCAGATCAGTGTCTGGCACTTTTGCACGGTGGCGGATTTATTTTGTTTTTTTGACACAAATTCTTTTCTATGGTTTACCGTGGGTAAATTGGAATGGTCGCCAAGCTGTTCTATTTGATTTAATTCAACGTAAGTTTTATATCTTTGGTTTAGTGTTGTGGCCCCAAGACGTTATTTACTTAACTCTTTTACTGATTCTTTCGGCCTTAGCGCTATTCCTCTTTACTGCCGTAGCAGGACGATTATTTTGTGGCTATGCATGCCCACAAACGGTCTATACCGAAATTTTTATGTGGATCGAGCGTCAAGTTGAAGGCGATCGCTTTGCGCGGATCCGCTTGGATGGTGAAGAATGGCCTTGGAGTTTTCATAAGTGGCGCTTAAAGGTTCTAAAGCACAGCTTATGGTTAATCGTAGCCTTCTTGACGGGTTTTACCTTTATTGGCTATTTCACTCCGATCCATGAACTTAGCGGCGCTATTCTCACGCTTGCGTTAGGCCCATGGCAAGCATTCTGGCTATTTTTTTACAGTTTTGCAACTTGGGGAAATGCGGGTTTTATGCGCGAACAGGTTTGCAAGCACATGTGTCCCTATGCACGCTTTCAAAGTGTGATGGTGGATCAAGATACCTTTGTAGTTACCTACGATAAATTACGTGGCGAACCGAGAGGTAGCCGACATAAAACAACGGATACCTTAGCCAATAGCTTAGGAGACTGTGTCGACTGTAGTATTTGCGTGCAAGTATGCCCCACTGGAATTGATATTCGCGACGGCTTGCAATATATGTGTATTGGCTGTGGCGCCTGTATCGACGCCTGTGACTTAGTGATGGCTAAGATGCATTACCCTCTGGGTTTAATTCGCTACACCACTGAACGCGCAATGCTAGATGATGAAACCAATCAAAGTGCCATTCGGCATATTTTGCGCCCCAGGGTTATTTTCTATGCACTTTTTATAACTGCGCTGTCCGCTGTTTTTTTGTTTTCTCTTTTCACTCGAAATCCACTACGGGTAGACGTAATGCGTGATCGTGGCGCTTTAGCGCGTGAAGTTGATGGGGAGAGAATTGAAAATATTTATCGAATTCAGATCATGAACTCATCGGAGCACCCAATGGCGGTAAAGTTAAAGGCAAAAGGCCTGCAAGATTTAATAATTTTGAATTCTCAAAATAAAGAAATAACCGAAATTAAAGTAGAACCTGCAAGTAATTTGCTAATACCAATTAAAGTCAGCTCAAAATTAGGAAAAATTGCCGCAGGAAATTACCCTATTCATTTTTTGGTAGATGCGTATGAGGCAGAGGATGATGCAAGATACATACTGCGACAGCGCGATGAAAAATCTATTTTTATTATTCCCCATGAGTAAACATTTAACCCTAAGCTAGAAAGGAAAGATGATGTCAAACGAAATAGTCCTAACACCCTGGTGGAAACAAAGTTGGCCCTGGTTTTTAATTAGCCTGCCGACGATTGCAGTGATCGGCTGTTCTATTACTATTTGGTTGGCGTTTAGTCTATTTCCCGATGCGCCGATTCGGGATGGCGTAGTTAAGCAGGGCCTCAAAGTAGAGCAGGTTGCAAAATGAAGTTGCGCCTACTGATCTTGATTTTGTGGCCCGCTTTTTTGGTCGCAGGTTTAGCGGAGGGTTTGCTCTTTAGTTTTATTCGCCCCGAAGATTTAATCTTCTTTGGCCACCAACTAGCGCTAGCAGATGAAGGGGTCTATACCTTAGGATTTTTTATAATTTGGATATTTTGCGCTTTATCGAGCGCCCTCAGCCTTTATATTTTGCCGACTCGAGGTGAAGAAGGTGATAGTAATTTTGATTCAGGTTTAATTTAACAATTCATTTTGACGGTATTTAAATGGAGAGGATTAGCTTGGCCAGCTAATTCATAGAGGCCATCCAAATCGATTAATTTTACCTGCCTTTGTTTTAATTGTATGAGGCCAGATTCGGCAAAGCGCGAAAACATCCGGCTGACAGTTTCAAATTTAATTCCCAGATAACTGCCAATTTCTTCTCGACTCATACGCAAAGTAAATTCATTATTCAAATAACCCCGGGCCTCTAAACGCGCAGAGAAATTGATGAGAAAGCCGGCTAAGCGTTCTTCGGCCCTTAAACTACCAAGTGATAAAAGGTGGCGCTGATCTTGAGTTAATTCCCGACTCATAATGCGATGAAACTGTTGTTGTAAGTTTGGAATTTGTTGAGCAAGACCTTCAAGGTCATGAAAATCGATGACACAAGCTTCACTCTCTTCTAGGGCAATGGCATTTAATTGATACTGACTATCACCAATACCATCAAGCCCGAGCATTTCACCTGGCAAGTGAAAGCCAATAATTTGGAGGCGACCATCGGGCAGGGTATGTTCAGTTTTCAATGAGCCAAAACGGAGGCTATAAACTGCGCTTAAGGGATCGCCATGGCGATAAAGAGAATCCCCCTTTTTGAGATGAATACGCTTATCTACCAAGGAATCAACGCGCCCAATGTCAGCTGGAGAAAGCCCTACTGGCAAACAAAACTGACCAAGGACGCAGGTAGAGCATTTGTTTTTAAGCTCTTTCATTCCCTCTATTCTATTACGATAGACCCTATGTTGAGCAATCTGCAAGCCTCGTGTTAACCACCAGCCTATTTCTAGCCATTTTTCTGGGTTCTTTGCTCAGCGGGTGGCATTGTGCCTTGATGTGCGGTGGCATCGCCGCAGGAATTGAGGGGGCAGCTGAAAAACCGATTTTAAGGGCATCTGCAAGGCATTTATGGCAACAACAGCTGATCATGCATCTAGGCCGCATTACAACATATGCACTCTTAGGGGCTCTTGCCGGGAGCATTGGAGCGGCATTATGGCAACAGGATTTCATCCCTCTGCAACGGCCTTTATTTGTGCTGGCTTCCAGTATTTTGATTGTTCTTGGAGTGAGGCTCATTTATCGCGGCAAGAGCAAGCTTAAGGGGGTCGGACTTTGGTTTGGGAGTCATTTAGCCCGCTATTGGGCACGCCACTTAGGTCGACAAGCAAGCACCCCAGCCCGCTGGTTTAGTGGCATGTTGTGGGGTTTAGTGCCATGTAGTTTGGTATATAGCATATTGCCCTTGGCTTTTTTATCAGGCACCCCCCTCACAGGGACATTACTCATGATCGCTTTTGGTTTGGGCACCTTACCCAATTTATTACTGATCTCCCGTTTTTCAGCCACCCTAGTGCAATTTAGTCATTACCCTTGGGTACGAATCTTTGCGGCCAGCTTGTTAATCGTGAGTGGAATGTTTGGCTTATATCGTGCTTGGTCGCTACCTGAAGCGCTCTTAAAGGGCGGCTTTTGTTTTACTTAATGCGAAATGAATACCCTGCGCTAAATCAGGATAAAAATATTCAGCCGGCATCAGACTAAATAAACCCATTCGTTGCGCAATATCATGAGGCTGGTGATTCAGCCCACAGAGAATGAACTGCACGCCAGCTTTTTGACATTGGCGATAAAGTTCTAATATGGCATCCATGCCCGAAGTATCGATATAAATAATATTTTTTAGATCAAGAATTAATATATTTTTGGGTAGTTGAGTCTCAAGTCGTTCAATTAATTTAACTGCGCCAAAAAAAAGTGCACCATAAATACGGTAGGCAGCGATCTTACCCATCAATGGCTTCAGTTCAGGGTATTCTTCTAGATTTACTGCCTCGGAGCGCGAGAGGTTTGATACACGGTAAACAAAAGTAAGAAGCGCACAAAGCAAACCTACTTCAAGAGCAATCGTTAAATCGACCACTACTGTGAGAATAAAAACACTGAGTAAAGTGATGCGGTAAGGTAGACGAAATTGCTTAAGGTAGATTAACTTACGCCATTCCCCCATATTCCAAGCCACATATATCAAGATGGCTGCTAAACAACCGAGCGGAATATTTTGCGCTAAAGGTGCAGCAAATAAAATAATGAGTAATAAAGTTAGGGCATGGATAAGGCCCGCCACTGGTGTCGTACCGCCACTTTGTACATTAGTAACAGTGCGGGCAATCGTTCCGGTGGCCGGCATGCCGCCAAAAAATGGCACGACGCAGTTGGCAATACCTTGGCCCATTAACTCTTGATTTGAATCATGACGCTGATGAATTAAGCCATCAGCAACTCGCGCACATAGCAGCGACTCAATTGCCCCTAATATCGCCAAAGTAATCGCGGGCGCAATCATCAATTGGGCGCTATCCCAACTCATAGCTATCAAACTAAATTGCGGCAGGCTTGGTGGTATTCCACCGAAGCGACTACCAATTGTCTCAGTAGATAAATTAAAAAAACTGACGACCCAAGTTGCGCTCACCATTACTAAAACGGGTCCGGGTAAATGCCTAAACCAACCGCAATGATGATGCAAGCAACGCCAAGCGATGAGAAGGCCTAGACTCGCAATGGAGATGCTGAGCGTAATCGGATTGAAGGTATTTAATGCACTAAAAATCGCGCTAATCATGCCGAAAAATTGCGCTGGCATTTTCTCAATCGTTAGGCCAAGGAAATTATTAATTTGCGAGAGTGCAATTAAAAGGGCTATCCCATTTGTAAAGCCGACGATGACAGCAATGGGGATAAAGCGTACCAAGGTGCCTAAGCGGAAGAATCCCATTACAAATAAAAGAATGCCAGACATGAAGGTGGCTATGAGGAGATTAGTAATGCCGTAGTGAGCAACGATGCCATAGACGATGACAATAAAAGCACCAGCTGGTCCACCAATCTGCACTCGACTACCGCCAAATAGCGAGATCAAGCCTCCGCCAATAATAGCGGTATAAATACCAACCTCTGGTTTGAGGCCACTGGCAATTGCAAAGGCCATTGCGAGGGGGAGGGCAACAACCCCCACCGTAATGCCAGCAAAAATATCTTGAGTAAAAAGCTTAAGGTTATAGCCTGCAAATGATTGTAATAATTGCGGGCGATAGTTCATTTACCAGATTAAGTCAATTTATTGACAACCCAATAAGCAAATGTAGAGGTAATCGCGGTTACGCAGCAGCCCCAAGCAATATCAATAAAAGCCAATTGCGTAGGAAAATCGCGCACTACGGCTAAATTGGTTAAATCATAGGTCATATAGCAAAAGAAGCCAAAGAGCGCGCCCATACCCAAGGCATAAAGCCATGATTCTTTCGATAGGGCTGGCCCAACGACAAAAATACAGACTCCTAATGCATAAAGAAGGTAAAAGGCGAGACCCGCACCCAGCTTAGGCTCTGGCGACATCAATGAGCCCATTTGTGACTGGTAGAGGTTTTTGGCAATCGCCAGTAGCCAAGTGAGGTCGAGAGCCAAAAGGGTGATCAAAACAGAGAAATAAGTAATTAGATACTTGAGCAATTTAGTTCACCTTTTTAGTTGTTTATTGATCAATAAGAGCATTATCATGGATATAGATTTTTACTCAACGAGGAGTGTTTATGTTTAAGCAATTATTGGTTCCGATTGACGGTTCAGAACTAACAAAAAAGGCCTTAAAAAAAGTTGCCGCTTTAGCTAAGGCAGATGGGTCCCAGGTGGTCTTGGCCTATGTGTCAGACCCGACTCCGCCAATGGTTTATGGTGATAGTACCTTGGGCTATGGTTTTACTCAGAAAGAGCATAAAAAAGCTTGCGATTCTTATGCAAAAGCACTTTTCAAAAAAGCTGCGCCTTTATTGGGTATGGGACTCAAAGTGAGCACACTCCACTTATATCACCCGAATTTAGCCGAAGGTATTTTAGAGGCCGCCAAAAAATCAAAAGCCGATGTGATTGTGATGGCTTCTCACAAGCGTTCCGGAATTAAGGGCATGTTGTTAGGTAGCGAAGCACAAGAAGTGATTGTGCATGCGACCTTGCCAGTTTTAGTTTTAGGCTAGTTTTAGCGAGGTTTTATTTTTTAGCGGCGGCATTTTTTGCCGCCGTAATATTTTCTGCCATGCCTTTAGCAAAGTCACTCTCTGCTGGCGCTAAGGTATAAGCTTGTTGCCAGTACTTTTCAGCCTTAGCATAATCACCCAACTCAAAATAGGCAGTACCAGCTAAGGCAAGCACTTTCAGATTTTTTGGGTCAAGGACCAACGCTTTTTGAATTAATTGCATCGGCTCGCCCTTAGTGCTGCGATTTTGAAAGGCCAGTAAGTCAGCATAATCAATTAAGAGCTGCGCATCATTGGGGGCGAGTGCTACCGCCTTACTATAGGCCTGAACAGCTTCGGGCAGGCGTTGCAATGCCAAATAAGAGCGGGCTAGCATTTGCCAACCTTGGGCATTATTGGGGTCAGTCTTCAATTTTTCAGCCAGACGCTCAACCATCCCTTCAATATCTTGTTGGCTGGGACTATTTTGAGTGGTACGCTGTGGAGCATCGATTGCGAAAGGGCTGCCCACAAATAAATAAAGGCTTACTGCAAGAACAGGCAAGCCAATGCTGATGAGCAAGACGGGTAGCAGCAGCTTTATTTTTTTCGTCGACGGGCTCGGTAAATCTGCCGCTATTGCCTGCTCTTCTAAGAGCACACGTTTAGCAATATCATTTTGGGCAAGTTCAAGCTGGTCGCGATCAATCCGACCATTACTAAAATCAATGGTCAGCTGTTGCAATTGATCACGCAAAATCGCCAGATTATCAGCTTGATCACCCGTGTTAAAAGTCGCCGGCTTTCTAAAGGGCAAGACTAGCGCAAGAGTCGCTAGCGTTACCATTCCTACCGCGATTGCAAAAAATAACCAAGTCATGGCCCATCCTTTGGCTGCGCTATATTATTGGGCGCACCATTATTTAATAATGCCGCTGCTCTGGCGAGGTCGGCCTGGGAGAATTGTTGTTCACCAAGCAATTTTTTGCGCACCTGAATTTGCCGCCATAAGAAGAAAAACGCTAGCAATAAAATCGCAAAAGGCCCAAGCCATAAAAACCACGTACTGGCTTTTAATGGCGGCTTGTAGAGCACAAAATCACCATAGCGCTGCACCATATAGCCAAGAATTTCTGCTTGCGTTCGGCCTTGGGTTAGTTGGGTGCGGATTTGATTTTTGAGATCAATCGCTAAGTCAGCATTAGAATCGGCAATTGTTTGGTTTTGACAAACCAAACAGCGTAACTCATTCGAAATAGTATTGACTTGCGCTTCGAGGGCAGGATTAGTACTAAGGGGTTGTGCAGTACTTGGCGTCTGCGCTAAACAACTAACTTGCCAAACATAAATCAAGAGTGCGACTGAAATAATTTTACGCATTTAATTTCCGAATCAATGGCAAAATTTTGTCTTGAAATATTTGTGGAGTTAAGGGACCAATTTGTTTAAACCGAATCACGCCATTACGATCGATGACAAATGTTTCAGGTACGCCATAGACGCCATAATCAATGCCAACCTGTCCTTTACTATCGGAAATCGATAGTGCATAGGGATTACCACGCTCTTTAAGCCATAACTCTGCATCGGCTACTTTGTCTTTGTAATCAAGGCCAATCATCGGCACTATTTTTTGCTGGCTAATCGTCATTAATAAATCATGCTCTTCACGACAAGCCACACACCAAGAAGCCCAGACATTGAGTAACCAGACTTGTCCGCGCATTTGTGTGGGGGAAAAGCTGGTGGATTCGTTCCCTAAAATACCTAAGGTAAATTGCGGCGCTGGCTTATCAATGAAAGGCGATGGTACTTCGCGGGGATTGAGTTGTAAGCCCAAACCTAAAAATCCCAAGAGCAGGACAAAAATTGCTAGAGGTACAAGATATCGCTTCATGATTTAGGAGTCATCTACGTTTGCGATAGCGGCGATCGGTAATGGCCAGTAAACCTCCTAAGGCCATTACGAAGCATCCACCCCAAATCCAATCAACAAAGGGCTTTATATGAATGCGGACACTCCAGTCGCGCTCATTGAGCTGCTCGCCTAGTGAAATATAAAGATCGCGCGTTAAGCCGATACTAATTGCCGCTTCGGTCATTGGCATTTGACTAGAATCATAAAGGCGCTTTTCAGGCGCCATCATGGCAATGGCTTGGCCATTTTGTTTGACGATAAATTGGCCTTGCATGGCTTGGTAGTTTGGTCCTTGCAGTGGATTTAAGGCACGGAGTTCAAAGTCATAGCCGCCGAGTTGGGCGGTACTACCAACGGACATGCGTAAATCTTGTTCGCTTTCAAAGCCCCGCACACCAGTAACACCAATGATAAAAAAAGCGACGCCAAGGTGGGCCATTACCATGCCATAAAAACTCGC
>CANKKB010000047.1 GCA_947482555.1 Burkholderiaceae bacterium
ACAACGCCTACGGTTGGATCATTCCACACTAAACAACGCTCGCCTTGAGGGTAATAGTAATCAGTTGTCTTATACAGAAATTCAGCAGAATCCGAGAGCACAAAAAACCCATGGGCAAATCCCGCTGGTATCCACATTTGGCGATGATTTTTTGCGCTTAACTCTGCCCCAACCCATTGGCCATAATATTTGGAAGATTGGCGTAGATCGACTGCCACATCAAATACTGCCCCCGCAGTGACGCGCACCAGTTTACCCTGGGGTTTTTCTATTTGATAATGCAAGCCACGTAAGGTGCCTTTTTTAGAAAAGGATTGGTTGTCTTGTACAAACTCGGCCTGAATGCCCGTTGCCGTAAGAAACTGGGCTGCATTGAATGATTCATAAAACCACCCACGCTCATCGCCAAAAACTTTAGGCTCTAAAACCAACACATCAGGAATGCGGCTTGGTGTTACCAATAAATTACTCATGCGCTACTCATCCTAAATCTTTTTCTTGCAAGATACGATGCAGATATTGACCGTAGCCACTTTTCATCATTTGATTGGCGATTTTTTCAACCCCTGCCGCTGTAATCCAGCCCTGCCGATAAGCAATCTCTTCGGGACAGGCTACCATTAGCCCTTGGCGTTTTTGTAAGGTCGCAATAAACCCAGCGGCATCTAATAAGGAATCGTGGGTTCCCGTATCTAGCCAGGCAAAACCGCGGCCCATGATTTCAACACTGAGTTGACCCGCCTGTAAATAATGTCGATTCACATCGGTAATTTCTAATTCACCACGTGCGCTGGGTTTAATTCCTGCCGCAATCTCACAGACTTGCGAGTCATAAAAATACAGGCCTGTGACCGCATAATTACTACGCGGCTTTAGCGGTTTTTCCGCAATTGAAATGGCTTTTAACTGTGCATCAAATTCAACTACCCCATATCGTTCTGGATCTTGCACATGATAGGCAAAGACTGTAGCCCCAGTGGTTTGACTATCGGCGCGTTGCAATTGATTGACCAATTCATGGCCATAAAAAATATTGTCGCCCAAAACTAATGCACTGGGGTCTTGGCCAATAAATGATTTACCTAAAATAAATGCTTGAGCTAAGCCATCGGGTGCAGGTTGCACTACATACTGAATTTGTAATCCCCATTGCGAACCATCGCCTAATAATTCTTGAAAACGGGGTGTATCGTGCGGGGTTGAAATTAATAAAACCTCCCGAATACCCGCTAACATCAAGGTACTTAAAGGGTAATACACCATAGGCTTGTCATAAATGGGCATCAACTGTTTGGATACCGCCTGCGTCACAGGATATAAACGTGTACCTGAGCCCCCCGCTAAAATAATTCCCTTGCGCTTATTCATTTGACTTAATTATCTCTTATTTAACCTGCTTTACTAACTGCTGAACATAATCAATCACGGCTAGTTGCCAATGCGGAAAGTCTGGAACGCTATTTTTAGCGCTCGTGGCTAATCGATCGGCAAAGACCCCTTTTAGCTTCGTATTGGCCATTTTAGAGTTGTTTGGTCGCGGGGCTGGAGTTGGGTAATCTTTACTGGGAATGGGTCGGATATTTGCTACCTGCAATTTTAAGGTAGCGCCAGCGTCAAGCGCGGTTTGCACCACCAAACAAGCCAATTGATACCAAGTGGTTTCGCCATCAGGCACAGCATGATAAATGCCTGATTCAAATGGCTGAGCGATAAAGTCTAAGCTTATTTTTGCTAACCATGCCGCGCTAGTGGGCACCCCAAATTGATCGCCCACAATCGCCAGTGCCTCACGTTCTTTAGCCAAACGTAAAATAGTACGAATAAAATTGGCGCCATCGCCATAGACCCAACTAGTTCTAAAAATTGCATAGTGGGGTGCTAATGCAATGATTGCAGCTTCTCCAGCAACTTTGCTTGCCCCATACATTCCGAGTGGTGCCGGCAGATCAGTCTCTAAATAAGCGACTTCTTTTTTACCGTCAAAAACATAATCAGTTGAGTAATGCAATATAGTTGCATTCGTTTTAGCGACGTACTCTGCCATGATTTGCACTGCAGTTGCATTAATCGCAAAAGCCCGTTCTTTGTCGGTTTCAGCCTGATCGACTGCGGTATAGGCCGCAGCGTTAATAATGAGATTGGGTTGCTGTTTTTTTAAAAGTTGCTCAAGTGCTAAGGGGTTTTCTAAATCACAAGCATTGGGCTCTTCATTGCTGCCAACGCCACGGCCAATAAACTGAATATGTTGATGTGCATCATTTCTAAGGGTATTTTGAAACGCCCGCCCTAGCTGACCATTCTTCCCAAAAATCAGTATCTGACTGTATGAATTACTAAGCAACATAATGCTGATTAATCCAATCGCGGTAAGAGCCGCTTTGCACTCCAGCAACCCATTCCGGATTAACTAGATACCACTCAACAGTTTTACGAATACCCGTAGCAAAAGTTTCAGCGGGTTTCCAGCCAAGCTCTCGCTCTAACTTGCTCGCATCGATTGCATAGCGTCGATCATGCCCAGGACGATCGGTAACAAAACGAATTTGCTCGGCATAAGATCCACCGTTTGGTCGAGGTCTAAGCTCATCTAAAATCGCGCAAATGGTTTTGACGACCTCTAAATTGGCTTTTTCATTCCAGCCGCCCACGTTATAGGTTTCCCCCAAAGTACCTTTTTCAAGTACACGTCGAATGGCTGCACAATGATCGCCCACATAAAGCCAATCGCGCACTTGCATACCGTCGCCGTAAATTGGTAGCGGTTGACCATTTAAGGCATTCAATATCACTAGCGGAATGAGTTTCTCGGGAAAATGATAGGGCCCATAATTATTTGAACAATTCGTGGTGAGCACAGGTAATCCATAAGTATGAAACCAGGCGCGCACCAAATGATCAGAGGCAGCCTTTGAGGCTGAGTAGGGGCTATTTGGTTCATAGGCCGTAGTTTCTTTAAACGCAGCATCGCTTGCTCCTAATGAGCCATATACCTCATCAGTAGATACGTGTAAAAAACGAAATTGCTGCTGCTCTTCAGTAGGCAATGAATTCCAATACGTACGAGTACATTCCAATAAATTAAAACTGCCCAAAATATTCGTTTGGATAAAATCAGCCGGCCCATGAATTGACCGATCGACATGGCTCTCGGCAGCAAAATTAATAATGGCACGGGGGCGATGCTGCTGGAGAAGATTGGTCACTAAGGTACTATCGCCAATATCGCCTTTAATAAAAATATGTCGTGGGTCTTTGGCGAGCGGAGCTAAGGTACTTAAATTACCTGCATAAGTCAGTTTGTCTAAGTTAATAATTCCTTCAGCCTTGGGGTTGGCAAGCCAATCCAACACAAAATTACTACCAATAAAACCTGCCCCACCAGTAACTACAATCATAATTACGCGCCCAAATCTTGTTTCAGTTTATTTTGAGAAGATCAAGATACTTATTAAATCGTTTATTCCCAAATAGTAACCCGCCCAGCCATCGTATGGCAGCGATTGTCAAAAAAGTGTGTTTTTTAGCAATGGGAGGTGGTGGCGGATCTAGGTGACTAGCACTATTAATCAAGGCGCTATTGATATAAATTCGATAACCTTGTTTGCGTAAATCAGCATGAAAAGCAATATGATCAGACTCTTCTTGTTCTGCCGCATTAACGCCACTATAACGACCAGCCAAAAAGGCCGCGCGGCGATAAATGCCCAGACCACCAAATGCAGAGTCAACTTCGATCATGCCTTGATTAGCGTTTAACTGAACCTGCTTTGCTTGTACTGCTAAATTTTGGGCCGCTGACTCGCCTAGGATGGGCTCTAGTTTATGCATCTGCACCATACAATCGACTGGACTCCAATCTGGGTGACGCAGGCTCCAAACATCATAATAAGTATTCGCCTGATTAGCCGTAATCACATCCCAGTCTTCGGCTACTTCCCAACATTGCGCAATCGATTGCGCGGAAATATGCCGGTTAATGCCATCTAAATCAGCCATCGCAATAAAATCTACCTTGGCGTAGCGGGGGTTATCTTGCACCTCTGTCACGATGCGATTACGTGCATAAGCCAAACGGGCTGTTCGCATCGGTATCTGCTTGATTAATCTACCAAAGCTAATGTAATTAAAGTTCGGCAAGCGTAATTTTAATGCCGCTAATTGTTGGGTAGTGCCGTCATCTGAATCGCTTTCTACCACTAAGCCATGAATACACTTAAAGTCGCGCATTGCCTGATATAAGCTATCGAGCTCTTGGTTAATATGGGCAACAATATTGCGCGCTGGGCCGGCAATTAATATTTCTGACTGATGTATCGACTTTCGATTTGCCATCGCAATAATTAAGTTAATGCAAAATCATGCTGAATAGAATCAATAATTTTTTTAGCAAATGAGGTTGAGCTAAAAACTTGAAATTGGGGCGATGCTAAAAATTGCTGTCCCGCTATTTGGTATGCCCGATAATCTTCTGCAGATAACCCTTTTAGAAAACCATAAAGGGCCTGATAAGACTGAAATTGGCGAAAATCAATAAAGCAATTTTTGGGAATGACTTTCTCTACTTCAGGATCTCCCCAATAAATCGGTACGCACCCTGCAAATAAACAGTCGAAGATTTTTTCAGTAAGGTACCCACGGATATCACGCGCATTTTCAAAACAAATGCTAAAGCGAGCTTGACTTAGGGCGCTAAATTTACTTTTTACCGGGCCACCATAACTTGGAAAAACAGGTTTACCCATTAGAAAGGGGGGCGCCTTAGCTAATCGATAGCGCAACTTCCCCAACATACCCAAGCGCTTTTGAGGCACTTGCCACCCGTGACCATACAAAATAAAATCGCTTGGTGCATTAGCCTCAAACCAGCGAATAGCTTTAACTCGCTCTGAATACAATTCACGCTCATCTTGGCAATTAGCATGCCGATTACTGGCGATTAAAATACAAAACTGGGGTCGTGCGCTAAAGCCTAAGTTCACTACTTGATGCTGGTTAAATTCAGCTGGTAGTGGATTTGGTATCGTAATTGCATGTAATTTTTCCTTAGTAAGGCCTAAACCGATTGTCGTATGTTGCTCAGCTTCGAGTAAATTTTTATCCCAGGTAAAAATGCCGTCAAACTGTTGTAAGAAGGCGGCGTCTGAATTGGCTAGTACAGTTAAATCAGTCTCAAATCGGATTAAATAATTTTTACCTTGCCCCTGCGTAATCAGGGGCACAGACTCGATATAGAGGTTGAAGTCCGACCCTTTTCCCTGACTTTGATTTACATCTAGAGTATGCAATTCAATGCCGCTGGCTAATGCTTGCGCTTTTAATATACGGAAAGGCTCAAGGCAATCGTCCCGATTGCGCGGGCTTTGTGGGTTAAATAGATCATCCTGACCTACCTCCCACCCGACAATACTTCCAATTAGCATGAAGAGTCGCTCTATTTAAATTAATCTAAAATTGCCTTGCTACTAAAGCATAAAAATGCTGTAGCACCTTACTTAGTGCTTTAATTATAAAGATATGACCATAACTATCCATCTTGTTGGCGGCCTTGGCAACCAAATGTTTCAATATGCCTTTGGTACAGCGCTAGTCCAGCATTATCAAACTAATTTGATGCTTGACGATTCTTGGTACAAGCGCCTGCCCGCTGGCGATACTTCAAGGCAGATGGATTTAATGTGCTTGAAAATTCGTAATACGCAATTCATTCCTGTGCAAAAGGAAGCTTTTAGTTTCATAAAATCAACCCGGCTTAAAAAATTATTACAATCTTTTTTACCGAATGGTCCAGTCATTCACCGTGAAAAAAAGGGGTTTTTCTTCGACCCTACCGTTTTTACGCTTAACTCAGTCAGCACGCAAAATCATTTTTTTGCTGGTTATTGGCAAGCCTTTAACTACATCGACGCTATTCGCACACAGCTACAGGCCGAATTTGAGCCTCGCGCTGGGCTTAATCAGCACTATCAATACTATCGCTCATTAATGCAATCTGGCCCCGCGGCAATGGTTCATGTAAGGCGTGGCGATTATGTCCATTTACCCGCTGCAGCCCAATTTCATGGCGCCTTGTCATTGAATTACTACCTTACAGGCATGCGCTTAATTCTGGAGCGCGAACCAAATACTCAGTTTTTTCTATTCTCTGATGATCTACCATGGTGTAAAGAAAATTTTCCTCGCGATTTTAAAATTATCTTTATCGAACGTAGTGAGGCAGCGGATTCTGATGCTCAAGAAATAGATTTAATGACCTATTGCCAGCACTTTATTATTGCGAATAGTTCTTTTAGCTGGTGGGGGGCATGGCTAAGGAAAAATATCGATGGCTTGGTGATTGCGCCAAATCGCTGGATTTCTGACGCAACGCTAGACCTCAGTGATTTATTGCCTCCCAATTGGAAAAGCCTGCCTGCATAAATTGCATGTAGTTGACTGAAGGTAGTGATTTATGTTTCTTGCCGACCAATCCAACTAGCTGAAATTGCCACTAGTAAACGTTCTAAACGCGTTAAAGGCGTGAGCAAGCCATTTTGACGAAATTGGAAGCGAGCATAAAGCTCATAGTTTGCCCCAATCGATATATTACGAATACGTTGATTTAAGAGGCGCATAAAGCGTACGCCAAAAACCAAGCGCTCTTTAACGGGTAAAGCCCGCGGTAAAAAAGTAATTGGTATACCTAGTGACTCAAGATAATGCGATTGCGACTGCTTAAATACATTTTTTGCTGCGTCCATGTAATTAATACTAGTTTGCGTTGGGTGTAAGCGGTAAATAATCAGCTTCTTATTTAAATTTGCAAAACGATATCCCGCTAACGCAATTTCTGTCCATAAAGAGTAGTCTTCTGCATGTAATGCAGTTTTTTTATACGGTAAACGCTGAAAGATCTCGAGCCTCCCCATGACTGCTGGATTACAAATAGGGCTACAAACGGTTAGTAGCGCTTGAATATCGGCATTGCTATGTCGCTGTTTAGATGGCTTAATGGCGCCATTACCTTGATTAAGCGTCCAATGATCGGCGCCACATAGATCGGCAAGCCCTTGTTCTAAAAAATTAACTTGTAGCTCGAGGCGATTCGGAAAAGCGCGATCGTCGGCATCCAATAAAGCCAAATACTTCCCCCGTGCTAATTGAGCAATCTGATTACGGGTGGCAATTAATCCACGATTTTGATCAGAAAAAATTTTGACGATTCGCGTATCGTGATACCGATTAATAATTTCTCGAGTTTGATCAGTAGATCCATCATCAATAATAATCAGCTCAAAATTAGTGTATGTTTGCGAAAGAATACTTTCAATTGCTTCGCCAATATAGCGTTCTGCATTAAACGCTGGCATTGAAACACTTACCAGTGGGCCTAAAACGCTTGGCCTGTCCTCTGCAGCCTGAAGAAATGAATTGTTTAGCTCAATTGCATCCATACAAACTCATCTTAAAAATAGCTTTTAATGTAGCGCAAAAATCGTTTCATCGATTTCAGCGTTCTTGAGGCTAATGATTTATTACTAACCCCATAATCAAGCTCAGATTCCCAATTAGATTGATAGATTACCCCTAAAAAATTTTGCTTTAATTTTGCCTCTGTTTCGCCCAAACGTTGCGCCGTATAGTATTGCCAGTCGTAGTGATAAATGCGAAATAAGGGTTCAATCATACGAATGGGAATTGCCTGAAAATTCAGTAAGGCCTCACCATAGAACAGCGTTTCAGGGTGGTGGGGAGTAACGGCATCCCATAAAGTGATACCTCTGGGCATCAAATACTGTTCATCGAGTGACTGCCATACTTTGGCCGACCAGATGAATGGCGCAGGCGCACAATAATATTGGGGGCCTTCCCGAGCAAATAATTGTTGCACCCGGATTGCCTCTTCGCGTAAATCCTGCTCTACTTTGGTATAGCCACGGTTAGTAGCCAATTGAAATAATTCTTTATTTTGATGCAAAATAGTATAGGGATAACCATCGCTAGCTAAAAAATCGGTCTTGCCAAAATCACGAATAAAAATACTATCTGAATCAATACAAAGATAATTGTCTGCTAAACCTAAGCGCCAGAACTCGGCTTTAATAATTGCTTGGCTTAAGCGTCCGGGCATACCTAGCTGTACATCTTTAGGCGCGCGCGGATTTGCCGCAATAATGGCTTCATCGGCGATCCAGTGATAACTAAAGTTATGACCGTCTTTGCCAAGCACTTCCAAAAGGAGTTCATGATCGGCTATCGGAGTAGAGATATAAAAAGGTAACTGATCTCGATTGTGTTTTTGTAAGGATATTAATAGGCGCTTGACGCGCAGAAAATCGCGGCGGTATGATTTACAGTAGAGCACCATGCTTTGGGTCATTCTGCCTAGACCTTATTCATTTTTATAGCCTTGAGGATTTTGCGATTGCCAGCGCCAGCTATCAATGCACATTTGCTCAATATCACGAGAGGCTTTCCAGCCAAGCTGTTGTGCGGCTAAATGGGGGTCTGCATAGCAACTGGCAATATCGCCAGCGCGCCTAGCTACTACTTGATAAGGAATTGCGCGCCCTACTGCTTTTTCATAAGCACGCAATACATCCATCACGCTGTAACCTAATCCAGTGCCTAAATTGACAGTAAGGGAAGGCTTGTCAGATAATAAATAATCTATTGCCCGAACATGTCCTTGAGCTAAGTCAACCACATGGATGTAATCGCGAACCCCAGTGCCATCAGGCGTAGGCCAATCGTTGCCATAAACATTGAGTACGGGTAATTTACCAATGGCTACTTGCGCCACGATGGGAGATAAATTATTTGGAATACCCAGCGGATCTTCGCCAATTAAACCAGACTCATGCGCACCAATGGGGTTGAAATAACGCAAGTAAGCAATATGCCAGCCTGGGTCAGCAATTTCTAAATCACGCAGAATTTGCTCACTCATGAGTTTAGTTTGACCATAGGGGTTTGTTGGGCGTAATTCCGCCGCTTCATCAATGGGGACGATATCGGGATCGCCATAGACTGTTGCTGAAGAACTAAATACAAAACGCTTGCATTGGTGTTCTTGCATTACCTGTAAAACCGTTAGTAAGCCCAGCAAATTATTTTGGTAATAAGCCAAGGGTTTAGCGACTGATTCGCCGACCGCTTTAAGTGCTGCAAAATGAATAACCCCTTTAATAGGATATTGATTAAACAACGCTGCCATGAAAATGGGGTCACAAACATCCCCTTCCATAAACTTGGGAACTTGTTTCGCAAGTCTTTCAAGCCGCTGCAGTACTTGAGGGCTCGAGTTCACAAAATTATCGATACCGATTACCTGGTGCCCTGCTAGTAGCAGTTCAAGCCATGTATGTGAGCCGATATAACCCGTTGCGCCTGTTAAAAGAATCATGTCTTACCAATACCTTCATTAAGCAATTCAGTAATTTGCTTATTATCCCCGATTACCCTTTATCATTTGTTTTTATGAGGTCGTCCACTGCCAACAGCTCAAACCCTATTTTGGACTTTACCCTGATCGCCCTAAGCAGTATTTTATTGTTGATTTGGCCCATCAGTAATACGATTGCCCTGCGCAATAGTTTACTCATTGTTGGCACGATATTGGCCCTAATCGTCTTTAAGCGTTTTTCTTGCACCAAAAAACTAATCCGTTTTTTACCCATCAGTCTTAGCATTGGCATGTTCATTTGGGTTTTATTGCATTTCCTACTATTCAGTCAAGATCCTGTTTTGCAACTGCATGAGCTCGGTAGCACTTGGAAGCGTAGCTTTCTGGCTTTTCTCATCGGTGGGGCAACTGGATTAGTGTTGCGCCAGCGCCCGCAGCAAACTAACTTTTTATGGCTTGGCATTTATGCCAGTTTCTTATTCTTACTAGTGGACTACTTAATCGCCTTTATGCAAACGGGACAAGTATTTATGCCCCGCTATTATTTTGTTAGCCCTTTTGGCAACAAGATTAATACCGTGATTATGGGCATCCTATTTATTAGTGGGGTTTGCGGCGCGGCGGCTTTTCAGTACCGACAAATAAGTTTAAGCAAAATGAAAATCAGCTGGGGCTTATCTGCATTTTGGCTTTCTGGTGTACTGCTTATTTTATTTTCTTACACCATCATTATTGATACGCGCAATGGTATCGGTATTGCTACTATTCTGTTGACTGCCTGGATTATGATTATTTTGCTCGTTAAATTGCGCAGCGTAAAAAATAGATTGGGCAGTAATTTCAATGCAAATTATTGGAAATCATTATTGGTCATAGTACTGCCCTTGCTTGTTTTACTATTTTTTATTCAAAGTCATCTACAAATTAATCGGGGTTGGAATCATTTTTTTGAAGATTTACACATTGCCACGCAAATTGATCGTTATCCCCAATGGCAGAATACGCCGCAGCTAGGCTATCCTAAAACTGCTAGTGGTGAAATGGTCTATCCCAATAATTATGAACGCGCTGCCTGGGCAACTGCAGGGATTGATTCGATTACCAAAAACCCTTTGGGCTTTGGCTTACTTGAGCACTCATTAGAGCGTGTCATTAAACAGTCTTATCCCAATGCCACTATTAAATCATCCCACAGTGCTTGGATTGATTATGGGCTTGCTTTTGGTGTTCCTGGTTTGATATTAACGCTGGGTGCTTTACTTAGCATCATCGGCATCGCCTTAAGGCAAATACGCACATCTACTTCACCTGCCCCTCTAATTGCTATTTGGGTTACATCTGGTTTATTGCTTACTTTTACCGTTGCTGAGGTTAGTAGTAAACATTCAATTGAAATATTATTTTTCTGTATAGCGCTCTTAAGTGCAATGATTTTGCCAGCAACCGATTCAGCTTAATTGAGTTCGCTCACGGCGTGCAATATTGTTTGTACGGCTTGGTCAACACCGAGCGGCTTTGCGCTAATTACGGGCATTTGCTGTTGCTGCCAAGCGGCGTAAATTTGCTCAAGCGCAGTAATAATCGCCCTTGGATTACTTTGCTCAGCAATATAAGCATGATATTCACCTAAGAGCTGATCAAAGGCTGGGTTGCGGTGGGTTAAAGCCAAAATCGGTCGCTGGGCCCAAAAATATTCATAGGCTTTTGATGGAATGTATTCAGCACACCACTCGCTATTGCCATGCAATAAAAGCAATACATCTGCTTCTCGCATCAGTTGATTCACCTGTTCGCGACCAGATTGTTGATTATCAGAATCAAACTCTAAGCGCCCGTGTGTGATCACAATATCACTCAGGCGATGTTCTTGGATGGCGCGAGCTGAAAGCGCATCTAAGTCAGAGCCGTAAATATCGATACGTAAATGCGTTCTTGCCTCTGGATGCTGAGAAAAAAATTCTGGCAAGGCATTAAGCAGCCCTTGCAATGAGCGTGTATGCGATAAAGAACCAAAATGGGCCAAATGCAAATTTTTGCTAGCCCTCCAAGTTCGCGGCGTAGTCTCAGCCCGTGGTGGATTTGCTCCTGGCAAGACAACTAAGCCTTTTAACTTGCCGCGCGAATCGGGAACTAATAAGTTGGGGTTACGCTTTTGTGCATAACTTAAAGC
>CANKKB010000048.1 GCA_947482555.1 Burkholderiaceae bacterium
CAGGTCCAAGGGGCATCAGAAACCAAAAAAATACACCGAACACATGGCGATGCGAGCCAATAATGGCTTTTTCTAAAGCTAGCGAAATAATCTCAATTTCATTTAAATGTGCAACTGCTAAATCGGGTCCATACCACTCAGCCAATGCGAGGCGTGCCGCGGGCAGATCATGGTTTTGAATGGCTTGATGAACCGCAGTAAAGGAATGGCTAAATTGACGAAAACCAAAAAACCAATACACAATTAAAACATTCCAAAAGAAAGCCAAAATTGGATACGTCATCATGCAAGCGATATGAATGATAAAAACTAAGAATGTCGGCAAAATAAATGCGATTAAGCAAGCTAGACGAGCCCCAACTGGGGTGGCGCCTTGTCCCGTTTTACCGCTAAATTCTTTGGCTACCCAATCTAACCAAGCAACACTCCACCGACGCACCCAATGCTGCGCAGTGACCGGCCGATATTGCTCAGCAATAAGAGCGAAGAGAATAGAGAAAAAAATCATACTTTGAGTAAATGATAAAGGTTGCGCAGCATACCTGCTGTAGCACCCCAAATAAAACGATTTTCAAAGGGTATGGCATAAAACCGGCGACTGCCCTCCTTGCTAGTTGCCACACGAACTTGGTGATGGGCGGGGTTCATCAAAAACGCCAAAGGCACCTCAAAGGCGTCGGCAACTTCAAAAGCATCTAAAACATAATTGGCCTGTGGATGCACTAAACCCACTACGGGAGTTACGCGATACCCTGAGACTGTTAAATACTCGGGCAATTGGCCCAGTAACTCAACCCGATCGGCAACTAAGCCAACCTCCTCATAACTTTCACGTAAGGCGGTAGCCGCAGGGCTACTATCGCTCGACTCCATCCGCCCCCCGGGGAAACTAATTTGACCTGCATGGTCGTGCAGATGGTCCGTTCTCTGCGTCAATAAAACGGCAATACCAGCAGCTCGTAAGACCAGCGGAATGAGCACGGCAGCTTGGGTCGAAAGGCCTTGTTCTTGGCGCTGCGCAATAATGTCGCTGGCCATTACATGGCGATTTTCATCGGTAATTTCTGGCGTCCATGGTGGCGAGGCAATAAAACGCTGGCGTAATTGATCTGGCTGCAGCTGACCATTTGCTACTGTCTGCTCGCCAGCGCAATTCGACTGAATTGGAACTGACTGTGGATCAAAGCCAGGTGGCACAGCAATCGAGGTAGATGGCGCAGAAAGTTTAGTCAACATCAAGCTATTTTAGGGCAATAAAAAAGGCAACCGAAGTCGCCTTGATTTAGTCACTAAAAGATCGCCTTTATTCAGCGGCAGGTCCCTCAACAACTTCGGCAACCACCGCTTTAACGCGGGCTTGCAATTTTTCTTTAATACGCGCAGATTTACCAGAGCGATCGCGCAAGTAATAAAGCTTGGCACGTCGAACATCGCCGCGGCGCTTTACTTCAATATTAGCAATTAGAGGTGAATACAATTGGAAGGTACGCTCTACTCCCTCTCCGGAGGAAATTTTCCGCACAATAAAGCTTGAATTCAGGCCACGATTGCGCTTCGCAATCACGACACCTTCAAAAGCCTGTGTCCGTTTACGTGTGCCCTCAACTACATTGACGCTAACCACAATGGTATCGCCAGGCGCAAAGCTTGGCATTTTTTTATTAGCACTGAGACGAGCAATTTCTTCTTGCTCAATTTTTTCAATCAAATTCATTACAACTCCTTAAACATCATGTCTGCGTTGAATCCCGTTTATCTCTTAGTAATAAATACCTTAGAGCGGACCAGATAGAGGATGCAGTTAAACCATTTCATTAAGCTAAAGAATGCAAAAACTGCTCATCCTCTTGGCTTAATAACCCTTTTGTACGAGCTGACTCAATGAGATCCGGTCGTAACCTTTTTGTCAGCGCTAAAGACTGCTGCCGACGCCAACCCATTATTTTAACGTGATGTCCGCCTAAAAGCACGTCTGGCACAGATAAATTACCAACTATTTCTGGTCGGGTGTAGTGCGGATAGTCTAAAAGGCCATTCATAAAGCTATCTTGGGCTGCGGACTCTTGATCCCCAAGGGCACCGGGAATTAAGCGAATCACCGCATCCATCATCGCCATGGCGGGTAATTCACCCCCAGAAAGCACAAAATCACCCAATGAAAGTTGTAAATCGACCTTTCGCTCTATAAAACGTTGGTCAACTGCCTCGTACCTACCGCAAATAAGGGTTAAATTACCATAATTGAGGATATCTGCTGCTATCTGTTGCGAAAATGGTTTTCCTTGGGGGGCTAAAAGGCAGACTGGTCCCGAACGAATGCCAAGTAGTTGATGTTGTGCCTGAATAGCCTCAACTGTATCTTCAAGTGGCTTGACCATCATTACCATGCCCGGGCCCCCGCCATAAGCTCTATCATCGACAGTTTTGCGGGAATCTGTAGAAAAATCCCTTGGATTCCAAAGACTTACAGTAGTTAGCCGTTGCTCACATGCACGGCCTGTAATACCCCACTGAGTTAACGCAGAGAACATTTCCGGGAAAATTGAGACCACATCAAAGCGCATTTAAGCCCATTTCTTACCAATCAGCCTGCCAATCAAGCTCAATGGTACGAGAAGATAAATCAACTTTTTTAATAATTTCAGGAACAAAGGGAATAAGAATGGGTTTTGGCCCTACTGACAAGATCGGGTGGGCAGCGTTATCGGTAATCTCCATCACCTCACCTAAATCCTCCCCTTGGAGATTAATTACCTTGCAGGCAATCAGATCAACCCAGTAATAAGCATCATTCTCAGGCTTAGGAAAATCACTGCGTCTCGCTAAAATACGGCCACCTTTTAGCGCTAAGGCAGCATCACGATCCGTTACGCCTTCAAGATGTAGTACGACTAGGCCACTATGATTCTTAGCCTGATTAACGCAATATTCTTGTGGGGAAAAAACCGAATTAGCAGACTTTTCACCGGCTGCATCAAGCGCCAAATGGGGGCGCAATGACAACCAAACTGATTTAATTGCCAACAGTGCAACGGGATCGGGTGAAAAAGGGCGGACTTTAATTCCGCCCTGCAAGCCTTGTGCGTCTTGAACTTGACCTAACTCAACTAAATCATCTGGCAGTAAAGCGGCCACCTAAGCTTAAACTACTGCAGCGGGATGATCTTTGATCAAACGTTTTACAGTCGGCGAAATTTGTGCGCCAACGGTCGTCCAATATGTAAGGCGCTCTTGCGTAACACGCATGGCCTGCTCTGATTCAACAGCGTTAGGATTGAAATAACCCAAGCGCTCAATAAAGTTCGAGTCACGACGATTGCGTTTGTCGGTTGCAACAATGCTATAAAAGGGGCGGTTCTTAGAACCTCCGCGTGCCAGTCGAATGACGACCATACTTATTCCTTAAAATCTAAAATGAAAACGGGTTATTGATGACTCATGCCAAAGCAGAGAACCCCACATTCTAGATGAAAACCGAGTTTTGATCCATTGAATTCCTTGACCCATTACCAGCTAACCATGAAAAACCCCTTAAAAACAACAGCTTATGCGCCATCTTGGGCCTTTTCAAGGCGCTCCTCGCAAGCCCTAAAAGTCATCCTGAGTGGCTGCCTACTGGGGCTTTTTTCGGCCTGCAGTAGCCTGACCCCGCCTTGCGCTGCCAGAGTAAGTCCGCCCTATGCAGAATTACGGGGAACCAAGTGGGAGCTCATACGCTGGAATTTACCCCCCAATGCGGCTGGAGAGGTGCGTCAGCGCCCAATTCCTCAAGGCGATGCGGGTCAGCCTATTCAATTTGAATTTGCCGCCCAGAGCCTCAACATCAGTGGTTTTACCGGTTGTAACCGTTTTACTGGTGAGATTGTCGAAGAGGCACGGGGTATTAGCATTGAACGCGTTGCTAGCACGCGTATGTCATGTTCTGGCCCGCGAAATGAATTAGAAAATGATTTTCTTTATGAGCTCAACGACTACCGTAATTTGGTACGTGACGGTGATCGCCTACTGATTATTGGACGTGACCGTGAGGTACTCAGTTTCATACAACGTCCTGCTTCTATAAACCCAAAAAAGAATTAAGAGAATAACGCTACTTGCCTACCACCCAAATTAAACGTAAATCAAAACTACTCTTTTGCGCCCTTGGCTTACTTTTGCCAGGCACCGGCATGAACTGTTTTTATTTGCGCGGCCCTTCTTCATTGTGGGCTTGGCTGCAGTTACTCGCACTACTTTTAGGCTGCAGCGGCTGGAGTATCTTGCAGGGTGCCGAATTAAATTCTGCACTCGGCTGGATATTACTGACTCTTGGTTTTATTTCTTTAGAGGCGAGCTGGCTGACGACGATTGCCTTTGGCTTACGCCCCGATCACCGCTGGGACGCCCAATTCAATCCCCTAATTGATCCACAGCAAGCCACTCAATCAGGCTGGCTCACCGTTTTAACCGTTATTTTTTCCCTAGTCTTCGGTGCTGGGGTGATGATGACTTTTTTAGCAATTGCATTTGAGCAATTTTTTATTGCCCAATTGACAGAAGCGCGCAAACTTTCACAATAGAAATTCTGTGCTTACCCACCTTAGAATTGTTCGACAGAGAGGGCGTTGGTAATAGCGCCTCCAGTAGTGATGCTAGTGGCCAAAGCGCTAGCTTGTGGCAGTAAATTTTCGGCAAAAAATTGCGCAGTAATGATTTTGGCCTCATAAAATGCAGAATCTTGCGCGCGCAAATGTTCTGCTGCTAAAAGTGCGCGGGCCATCTGCCAGCCGCCCAAGACTAAACCGCAAAGCTTTAAATAGGCGCAGCTACCGGCGTACACATTTTTAATGTCGACTTTAGCGTGCAATAAAATATAGCTAAGTGCTTGCTCAAAAGCCAAACGTCCCATTTGTAATTGCATTAACACTGCAAGCGCAGCAGCAGTGTTGCTGGCCTTCAAGTCAGTCTCTGTAGCAACGATACTGGCAAGCAATTCATGGGCAATTTTGCCGCCATCGCGTATCGTTTTGCGGCCGATCAAATCATTTGCCTGAATTGCTGTTGTGCCTTCATAAATAGTCAAAATACGCGCATCACGGTAATACTGAGCAGCGCCAGTCTCTTCAATGAAACCCATACCGCCATGCACTTGCACCCCAAGACTAGCAACCTCAATCGCCATTTCGGTCGAGAAACCTTTAACGATTGGCACTAAAAATTCATAAAGCCCTTGGCTTTGATTACGTATCTCGACTGTTACAGCAGCGTGCGCAGCATCATATTGAGCGGCAGCAAAGTAGGCGAGCGCTCGCGCGGCCTCGGTGTAAGCGCGCATCGTTAACAACATCCGTTTCACATCAGGCTGATGAATGATGCTGACAGCATGTTCTGAGCCATCTAAGTCACGTCCTTGTACACGATCTTTAGCATAAGCAACGGCTTTTTGATAGGCTCGATCGGCTACCGCTATACCTTGAATGCCAACCGCAAAACGGGATGCATTCATCATCACAAACATATACTCAAGGCCGCGATTTTCTTCACCAACCAGATAGCCCGTTGCCCCACTTTGATCACCAAACTGTAAAACTGCGGTGGGGCTCGCTTTAATACCTAATTTATGTTCAATGGAAATACACTCAACTTCATTGCGCGCACCTAAACTACCATCTGCTTCCAGTAGGAATTTTGGTACCACAAATAAAGAAATTCCTTTGATTCCAGCAGGCGCGTTCGGAGTTCTGGCCAATACCAAATGAACGATGTTGTCGGTCATATCGTGATCACCATAGGTGATATAAATTTTGGTACCGAAGAGCCGATAACTACCGTCGGCTTCAGGTTCGGCGCGAGTACGCACCAAGGAAAGATCTGAGCCAGCTTGCGGCTCCGTTAAGTTCATTGTGCCAGCCCATGCACCAGAAATCATCGCCGGTAAATATTGGGCTTTTAAATCATCATTGGCCGCAATTAACAATGCTTCAATTGCCCCATCAGTTAATAAGGGGCATAAGGCAAAAGATAGGTTAGCTGCATTAACCATCTCTAAGCAGGGAGTCGCAATCAATTTGGGTAAGCCCTGCCCGCCATACAGTGTAGGATGAATCACCCCTTGCCACCCTGCTTCCGCATATTGCTTCAGGGCTTCTTTAAAGCCGGCAGTCATACTAACGACGCCGTTATTCCAAGTACTTGGATTTTTATCACCCGCCCAATTGAGCGGCGCAATTACAGTCTCATTGAATTTTGCCGCCTCTTCTAATACGGCAGGGGCCAGCTCTGCATCGGCACCAGCTTCAGCATAGGCAGGATATTGCACTACCTTAGCTAAATCCGCCAACTCTTGCATAACAAACAACATTTCTTTTACTGGCGCATGGTAAGTCATGGCAATGTCGAATCAGCTCTTTAACAATGTAGTAAGTTCTGGAATTGCAGTGAATAAATCGGCTACTAAACCATAATCAGCGACTCCAAAAATAGGTGCTTCAGGATCTTTATTAATGGCCACGATGATCTTCGAATCTTTCATGCCAGCCAAATGCTGAATAGCGCCAGAAATTCCGATTGCGATATAGAGCTGTGGCGCAACAATTTTTCCGGTTTGACCTACCTGATAATCATTGGGTACATAACCAGCATCGACTGCTGCACGCGAAGCCCCTAAGGCTGCACCCAATTGATCGGCTAAAGGCTCAATCAACTCATGGTATTTTTCACCTGAGCCTAACCCACGTCCACCGGAAACAATAATTTTTGCCGCCGTTAATTCAGGGCGATCTGATTTGGTTAAGTCGCGACCTACAAAACTCGATTGCCCTGGGTCTGCAACTGCAGCTTGCTTATGAATGCTCGCCGTACCTCCCGTCGCAACAACAGCATCAAAACCGGTAGTGCGCACAGTAATCAGTTTTTTAGCATCACTCGATTGCACGGTTGCAATAGCATTACCAGCATAAATAGGTCGCTCAAATATATCTCCGGAAATGACCTTAGTAATATCGGAGATTTGGGCAACATCTAATTTAGCCGCCACCCGTGGCAAGACATTTTTGCCGTGTGAGGTAGCAGGCGCCAAAATATAGTCGTATGCAGGTGCCAACGCTAAGATTTGTGCAGCAACGGGCTCGGCTAATTGATTGCCTAAAAAATCGGCTTCAATGAGAATGACTTTACGCACGCCAACGATTTGCGCCGCCGCTTGCGCCACCCCTTCTGCTGCATAACCGGCAACCAAGAGATCGACTTCGGAGGAGCAGGCTAAAGCAGCAGCAACAGTATTTAAGGTTGCAGATTTGAGCGATTGATTATCATGCTCGACAAGAACTAAAGCACTCATTTAAATTACCTTTGCTTCATTTTTTAATTTATCAACCAAAGCTGCTACATCGGCGACCATGACGCCAGCAGTGCGTTTAGGCGGCTCTTCCACCTTCACGATTTTTAAGCGCGGGTTCACATCAACACCTAAGTCTTCTGGTTTAATGATCTCGAGGACCTTCTTCTTTGCCTTCATAATATTTGGCAAGGTGACATACCGCGGTTCATTTAGGCGTAAATCAGTAGTGATAATGGCTGGCAAACTAATCGAAATAGTCTCTAGACCGCCATCGACTTCACGAGTTACATTGGCTTTACCATCAGCAACCATGACTTTAGAGGCAAAAGTGGCCTGGGGGAAATCTAATAAGGCAGCTAACATCTGCCCAGTTTGATTGCTATCGTCATCAATCGCTTGTTTGCCAAGAATTACTATTTGCGGGGCTTCCTTAATACAGATGGCTTGTAAAATTTTTGCGACTGCTAAAGGCTGCAGATCAAGCTCGGTCTCAACCAAAATGGCGCGATCTGCGCCAATTGCCAAAGCGGTTCGCAAGGTTTCTTGACATTGGGGTAAGCCAGCAGAAACCACAATTACCTCAGTAGCTAAACCAGCCTCTTTTAAGCGTACCGCTTCTTCAACGGCTATTTCATCAAAAGGATTCATGCTCATTTTGACGTTGGCGATATCAACTCCAGATTGATCTGATTTGACTCGCACCTTAACGTTGTAATCAACGACTCGCTTTACCGCAACTAAAATTTTCATTGCACTCTCTTTGAAAACGAATAAATCTTGAGGAACTTAAAACACTGCTGGAGAATATAGTTAGTGCTATACCACGGGCTCTATTTTATCAAGCATTGGCAGTAGGCCAGTTAAACATCAATCGCAGCCGCCGAACCAGCACGTTTGCGTAACTCAAACTTCTGTATTTTGCCAGTCGAGGTCTTGGGTAATTCGCCGAAAACAACCGCCTTAGGCACCTTAAAGTTAGCTAAATGTTGCTTACAATGGGCGATGATCTCGGCAACAGTCACTGTTGCGCCGGCTTTAATTTCTAAAAATGCACAGGGTGTCTCACCCCACTTAGGATCTGGCTTAGCAACAACTGCTGCTGCCAAAATCGCAGGATGGCGATAAAGTACATCCTCGACTTCAAGTGAAGAAATATTTTCGCCACCAGAAATAATAATATCCTTACTGCGATCTTTCACTTTAATGTAACCATCGGGATTCATTACGGCTAAATCGCCTGAATGAAACCAGCCGCCTGCAAATGCTTCTTGCGTTGCTTGCGGATTTTTTAAGTAACCTTTCATGGTGATGTTGCCGCGAAACATAATTTCGCCCATGGTTTCTCCATCAGCTGGTACAGGCTGCATGGTTTCTGGATTAAATACCTTAAAGGCTTCTTGCAAGTGGTAACGCACACCCTGCTGCGCATTGAGACGTGCCCTAGTACCTAAATCTTGTTGCTCCCAATCATCTTGCTTGACACAGACAGCGGCAGGACCATACGTTTCAGTAAGGCCGTATACGTGGGTCATATCAAAGCCCATCATTTCCATGCCCTCAATAATGGCTGCGGGTGGTGCCGATCCAGCAATCATGGCTTTAACTCCGCGTGGCACGCCAATTTTTAATTCAGCTGGGCTATTAACGAGCATATTGTGCACGATAGGTGCGGCACAATAATGGGTTACACCGTGCTCTTTAATGGCTGCAAAAATCGTTTGTGGCTCAACTCGGCGCAAACAGATATTGATACCCGCACGGGCTGCAACAGTCCAAGCAAAACACCAGCCATTGCAATGAAATAGTGGCAAGGTCCATAAATACACCGGATGTTTTGCCATATCCCATTCCAAAATATTGGAAACCGCATTGATCGCTGCACCCCGGTGGTGATAAACCACCCCCTTCGGATTGCCAGTAGTTCCAGAAGTGTAGTTAAGGCAAATTGCGGCCCATTCATCTGCCGGCAATGACCATTTATATTCGGGATCTCCTTCAGCCAATAATTGTTCATACGTCAGGTTGCCAATTTTTTCACTAGTGCCTGAATACTCAATATCTTCAGCATCAATGACCAAAATCTCACGACCACTTTCTGCGCGCGCTAAGGCCAATGCTTTTTTCATAGTTGGTACAAATTCAGGATCTACAATTACCGCCTTAGCTTCACCATGATTTAACATGAAGGCTATCGCTTCAGCATCTAAACGGGTATTCAAGGCATTTAACACCGCACCAGACATCGGCACCCCAAAGTGAGCCTCTACCATTGGTGGCGTGTTTGGCAACATGACCGCTACCGTGTCTCCTCTGGAAATCCCCCGTTTACTGAGGGCGCTAGCCAAGCGACGACAACGCGTAGCTGTCTCGCTCCAAGTTTGGCTTAAGGCCCCATGAATAATAGCTAAATGGTTGGGGTATATATCTGCTGCTCGCTCAACAAATAACAGCGGTGTCATCGGCGTGTAATTAGCCGCGTTACGTTCTAATCCATTTTCAAAAATACTTGTCATCTTGACCCCAGAAATTATTTCTGCAAATTTACTTATAAATCAGCCAAAGCCTTTAAATGAGCAACAACGCTGCGGCCTAGTGCAGAAAGGTTATAGCCCCCCTCTAAACAACTCACAATTCGACCTTCGGCAAATTCATGCGCCACCAATTTTAGGCGCTTGGTAATCCATGCGTAATCGTCCTCAACTAAACCCATTTGACCCAAATCATCTTCACGATGGGCATCAAATCCGGCCGATATCACAATCAGTTGCGGTTTAAATTCCCGTAAGCGTGGCAACCATACTGTGTCAACTAACTCGCGCACTATCTTGCCGGTAGTTGCTGCTGGCAAGGGAATATTAATCATATTATCGGCAGCCTCTAGGCCGCTATAGGGATAAAACGGATGCTGAAAAAAACTACACATCAACACGCGCGGATCGTCAAGAAATGCAGCCTCAGTACCATTGCCATGATGGACATCAAAATCAATGATTGCCACCCGCTCTAAACCATATTGCTGCATGGCATAGCGCGCCGCAATGGCAACATTATTAAAAATACAAAACCCCATCGCTCGATTCGGCTCGGCATGATGTCCTGGTGGCCGTACCGCACAAAAGGCATTTTCGACCTTACCCTTCATTACCGCATCGACTGCTGCAATCGCTGCACCAGCAGCACGCAATGCGGATTGCCAAGATGCGCTATTCATAATAGTATCGCCATCGAGCATATAGTAGCCACTGTCTGGCGCGTGCGATTTTACAAACTCAACATGATCGGCACCATGCACTAATTCTAAATTTGCTTCGGTTGCCAACGGGGGGTCGATCCGCTGTAAATAACCATCAATTCGACTTTGGATTATTTGATCTTCAATAGCCTGGATGCGCTCAGGGCACTCGGGGTGATGAGGCCCCATTTCATGTAAAAGAAAATCCGGGTGACTGATATAAGCGGTGGTCATTTTTACTACCTTTTCATCTAAACGGTAAACTACTTCTGCTCTATGAATAAACTTAATTCCATTCATCAACTACGTACTGTAAATCACGGCTTCGTTTTCACTGTCATTGCCACCAGCATTTTTATCGTACTCGGCTGTACAGCCTGCAGCACCCCATCTAATCCCCCAGCTCCTGCAGTACCCTTGGCGCAAAGCACGATTACTGCGGACCAAGCAAGCGAAACAAGTGCCATTGATCCCAATTTCGCCAAAAACTTGACCGCATTAATACAGCAAGTATCAACTAATGAAGGCTTGCCGCTACCGATCCTGGAAGCTGGTTTTCAAGATACTAAAACGATTCAAAGTATTAAGAAATTGGTATTACCCCCATCTAAGGAATTTAAAAAGAATTGGGCAGCTTACCGCCTCCGTTTTATTGAGCCCGTTCGCCTTAAGGCAGCTAAAGTGTTTTGGGAGCAAAATCGCGACTTTTTGAGTCAAACCGAAGCCAGCACTGGGGTGCCAGCCCCTTTAATTGTGGCAATTATTGGTATCGAAACAATTTATGGGCGCCAATTAGGGGCCTTCCGAGTCAAAGATGTCTTAAGCACTCTCGCCTTTGAGTACCCGCCAACCCCCAATCAAGCTACTCGTAAAGCTTTATTCCGCGACCAAATTAAAGAACTAATTTTACTTTGCTGGGCAGAAAGCAATACTGGCGCTAATTTTAAGCAAGCTGAATTTAATCAATGTCTCAACCAAAATAGCTCTTATG
>CANKKB010000049.1 GCA_947482555.1 Burkholderiaceae bacterium
CGCTTTTTCATGCGTTACGCAAAGAAGCTTTTCACTCGTCTATTTTGGAAATTGAAATTGGTGGCAAAGCCCAAAAAGCCCTGCTCCGCGATTACCAAATGCATCCCTTTAAGCCGCTCGTTTTACATATTGATTTTCAACGGGTCTCAGCAACGGAAAAAATTCATATGCGTATTCCCTTGCACTTTACGCGGGCAGAAGAATCAACAGCCATTAAATTGGGTGGTGCGGTAATTAGTCATATCGCTAACGATCTTGAAATTACTTGCTTACCTGCCGATTTACCTGAGTTCATCGAAGTTGATCTCAGTAAAATTGAAGTTGGTCATGCAATTCATGCGAAAGACGTGGTCTTGCCAAAAGGCGTTTCCCTGGTCTTGCATATTGAACAGGAAAATCCGGTGATTGCTAATGCACGTATTCCAACTGTCAAAGCAGAGCCTGAGACTGTTGCTGCTGTTGCTGCTGAAGCAGCCCCTGCTGCTGCAGATGCCGCTAAAGAAAAAGATAAAGACGCAAAGGCTTAAATTAGATCGACACTCAAGAAAGCCCGCAATCAGCGGGTTTTCTTTTTTGTGAGTCAGTCGATGACTTTTTTTCTGCCTTCAGCTACATTAACATCATGATTCAGTTAATTGTAGGTTTGGGCAACCCGGGCGAGGAGCATGAAAAAGATCGGCATAATGCTGGCTTTTGGTTTGTCGAATCCTTAGCAGCCCAATTGAAAATTCACCTAGAGTATGAAAAACGTTTTCTAGGATATGTTGCTAAGGCCAAATTGAAGGGTCTTGAGCGATATTTGCTTGAACCCAATACTTTTATGAATTTAAGTGGTCAATCGGTTGGCGCATGCTGTCGTTTTCACAAAATAGCGGCCGATTCTATTTTAGTGGTCCACGATGAGCTCGATCTTAAGCCAGGTGTCGCGCGCCTGAAGTTTGGTGGGGGTACGGGTGGTCACAATGGGCTTAAAGATATTCAGGCCCATCTAGGTAGTGCTGAATTTTGGCGCTTACGTATTGGCATTGGCCATCCACGCGATCTTGCAAGCGAGCACAAGCCTATCGAAGTAGTTGATTATGTTTTAAAAAAACCCCGCAAAGAAGAACAGGTATTACTTGAATCTGCACTTGATAAGGCCTTAGGTGTAATTCCATTAATACTCGCTGGAGATATGCAAAATGCGACTCAAGCATTACATACAAGCTGCTAAGGTTTTACCTTTTCTGCATTAATTTCAGTAACTGCGGCAACGGTAGCGCTTAATTGCTGATACTTTAATAAGAGTTCTGCTGAGGTCTCGATAAAAGCGGGATTGAGTGGAATGCAATCCACCGGACAAACTTGCCGACATTGAGGGGCATCAAAATGACCCACGCACTCGGTACACTTTGCCGGATTGATTTCATAGATCTCTAGACCCATAAAAATCGCATCATTTGGGCATTCTGGCTCGCAAACATCGCAGTTAATGCAATCATCGGTAATCATTAACGCCATTAGACAATCTTATTTTATGGTTTGTGTTCAGCTATTTTTTTAGCTAACCATTTTTCTACCGAAGGAAAAACAAACTTACTCACATCCCCACCCATTAATGCAATTTCACGAACAAAGGTTCCCGAAATAAATTGATATTGATCGGATGGTGTTAAAAATAAGGTTTCGACATCGGGTAATAAATAGCGATTCATACCAGCCATTTGAAACTCATATTCAAAATCGGATACCGCGCGTAAACCGCGGACGATGACCCGAGCTTGATGCTCACGGGCAAAATCTTTTAACAGGCCTGTAAAACCGACTATTTTTACATTGCTATAGTGGTTTAAAACCTCTTTGGCAATGGCAATACGCTCTTCAAGATTAAAAAAAGGCTTCTTGCTGCGACTATCAGCAACCCCGACAATGACTTCGCCAAAAATACTCGAGGCGCGACGGACTAAATCTTCATGCCCTCGGGTGAAAGGATCAAAGGTACCTGGGTAAACAGCTACTGCCATACTTCCCCCTCTTTTATTATTGCTTCACTCTCTATGAGTAGACCGCAGTTTAGCCTGAAGTGGCCCGAAACAGCAATGCTAAGGTCTGCCCGATGGCCAACTCTTTGATACAAGTCCAATTCTGCAGGGCCGAAATGAGATTCGCTTTATCTGTGCTTAGAGGACACTCAATGTATATTGCGCTCTGGGGACTTGATATGCAAGCTCGGCCAGCCTCTTTAGCGGCGTCTATAAGTAATTGTGGCTCTTGAAAGGGAGGATCAAGAAAAATTAAATCCCATGATCCTGCGGTTTGCGCTTTTAAAAATTGTAAGCCATCGGCCTGTAGTAAGGTAATTTGTCCAGCTGCTGGGTAACTATGCAGATTTTGATGATTAAGCGTTAAATTCAAAAAAGCGTTTTTGTTTTTTTCAATTAATTCTACTAGGGCAGCATTGCGCGACGCCGCCTCAAATCCTAAAGCGCCCGAGCCCGCAAACACATCGAGGCAACGCAAGCCGCTTAAATCTTGACCCAACCAATTAAATAATGTTTCGCGTAAGCGATCAGTACTGGGCCGTAAGCCCGGCTGACTAATTACTTTAATTTGGCGACTACGCCAAACTCCACCAATAATTCTAATTTGCTGCGGTAAAGGTCGGGGTGATTTAATGAAGCTCATGGCTTTTTTGAATCACTAGCGCTTATTTTTTGGGTGTGATGCTAGCCCCAACTACGACTGTTTGCATTCGATTCATCGCCAAATGTTTTTGAAAGGCTTGGCGCACTTGTTCAACGGTTACCAACTCCAGTTGTTTCGTCCAAGTTTCTAAGGTATCAAGGGGTAAATTATTCCACGTGATTTGAGATAGATTGTCGAGTAACTTACGATTACTATCAATTCGCAAGGGAAAGCCATTACTTAAATTTGCTTTTGCTGCTAATAGATCGGCTGGGCTCGGGCCTTCACTAATAAAACGGGCAATCGTCTCACGCATCACTTCCAAAGCTAGGGCAGCCTGATCATTACGCGTTTGTAAACCAGCCTGGAAAATACCATTACTCTTGCCCGGAATAAAGTAACTTGACACACTATAAGCTAAGCCTCGTTTTTCTCGTACCTCATACATTAGGCGTGACACAAAACCACCGCTACCTAAAACATAGTTCCCAACCAGCAAGGGGAAATAATCAGGATCATTGCGGGGCACCGCGGTCATACCCATAGCAATATGAGTTTGTTGGGTATCGAAGGCAATTTGGGTTTCTCTTGCCATGGCTGGCTCGACAGGCGATTCAGTCAGTAGCGGTAAGGCTGGGATAGCTGGGCCGGTTGGTGACAACTGCAAGATCAGTGCCTGGGCAATTTGTGTTGCCTCAAACGGACTAAGATCACCAACCAAATTAACTGTCATGCGATCGCTGCGGTAAAACAATTGATGAAATTGTTTGAGATCACTAACTTGAATTTGGTCAATAGACTGCGGAGTAGAAAATGAACCGAGCGGATAGTCGCGATAGACTACTTTTCTAAAACGCCGCTCGAGAATAAACTCGGGCTTCGTTTCTGCCTCTAATAATGCAGCAATTAAGCGTTGTTTTTCGCGAGCAACAATTTTGGGTTCAAAAATAGGATGCGCCAAAATAGTTGCGCCTAATTCAACCACCCGTTGACGCAGGTCGGTGCGACTGAGACTACGGATGCGCAGTGAAGCCCTCTCGCCGCCGGCTGCGACTGATAAACTGGCTCCCAAGTCGGCAATTTCATCTGCAATCGCAGCCTCACTTAACACGTTCTTGCCGCTCTGCGTACCAAGGCTTAATAAGCTAGCCGTAAGAGCAGCTAAGCCTTTTTTATTGGGGGGATCATACTGCTCACCTGCATCAATATTGACTTCAATATCAATGATTGGCAAACCTTTCGTTTGAATTAAGTAAGCGCGAGCATTGTTAGTTAAGGTTAGCGTTTCAATTGGTGGAGTAGCCCATGCGGATGACATCAAAATAATGGCATTCACTATGCTAAGCGTCAGCATCTTCAGTATCAACTTCATTGGCTCTTTGCCTTACGTAACTGGGGGTCTAATATAGCTATAGTTAAACCTTCATCGACGAGGTAGCGTTTAGCAACTGCCTGAACTTGCGCAGGAGTTACGGCCTGAATACGCGCTAATAAGGAGTCTAAATCTCGCCATGAAAAGCCAGCAATTTCGGCGCTACCAATTTCCATTGCTTGCCCAAAAATTGAGTCCCGTTTATATATTTGATTCGCCAAGATACGGACTTTAATGCGCTTCAGCTCAGCTTCGGTGACACCTTGGGTGATTAATTCCTGTAGCACCTGACGAATGCCGACTTGTACCTGGGCAACTGTTTTGCCTTTTGCGACAGTGGCACTAATTTGAAATAGTTGCGGTCCGCGTGAAATTAAGTCGTAAGCAGCGTCAACTCCATCTGCTAAACGCTGTTGTTTTACTAAGGCACGAGTTAAGCGGGCATTGTCATAGCCATCTAAAACCCCACCCAAAACCTCTATGGCGAATGGCTCGACTTGGTCAGGCTTATTTGGATCTAAATGGGGCACTTTCCACGCCATCGTAATCTGTTTGTTATCTGCTGGCGCCTGAACGAGAACATTTTTAATACCAATTTGTACCGGCTCTATTTGGGGCTTGCGCACGGGTAAAATTTTTGACTGCAGTTGACCGTAATATTGTTCAGCTAAAACATAGACTTTAGCTGGGTCGACATCGCCGCTAATAACTACGATGGCATTATTGGGGGCATACCAATTGGCATACCAATTGCGCGCATCAACTGCCTGCATGTTTTCCAAATCATTCATCCAGCCAATGACAGGGTGACGATAGGGTGAACTCATAAAAGCGGTGGCCATCAGAGTCTCATTCATGATGGCATTGGGATTATCTTCAGTGCGTAAGCGCCTTTCTTCCATAATGACCTGAATTTCTTTTTTAAATTCGGCATCGTCAAAATTGAGATTACTCATACGGTCAGCCTCTAGTTGCATGACCGTAGCTAATTTAGATTTTTCTACTTGTTGAAAATAGGCCGTGTAATCAAGCGAAGTAAAAGCGTTTTCACGTCCCCCCACAGCAGCGACTAAACGAGAAAATTCCCCTGTCTTGATCTTATCAGTTCCCTTAAACATCATGTGTTCAAGCACATGGGCAACGCCGGTTTTGCCATTGACTTCATCCATTGAGCCCGCGCGATACCATACCATATGAGCTACGGTAGGTGCCCGATGGTCTTCTCGCACAATCAACCGCAAGCCGTTACTAAGAGTAAATTCCTGAGTCTCTACTTTTGGAGACATTACTTCGGCCGCTGAATAATGAAAAAACAGCAATAAAAAAAGGGCTAGATAAGTGTTTAATGCTGAGTAGCGCATCGATTAATTCACGATCTGAGAGATTAAATTGATAGAATGCATCTTTTAGATTGTATCGATTATGTTTGGTTTACGTAAAACCCTCGGCGCATTATTTAAATCCAATCAAGCTGATGAAGCTTGGTTTATGGCCCTGGAAGAAGCCTTACTGCAGAGTGATGTTGGTTTACCTACTACTGAAGCCCTAATCATCGCCCTGCGGCGTGCCGCTAAATTACAAAAAACAGCTTCGGCGACTGATCTGCAGGCGCTTTTAATTCAGTTAGTGGCTAAGCTACTGAAACCCCTCGAGCCAAGCTCGAATCCCCTTCTCAGCGCAGTACCTCTTGGTCATCCTGAAGTCTGGTTAATTGTTGGCGTTAATGGTGCCGGTAAAACCACCACTATCGGCAAATTGTGTTATCACTTTCAAAACCAAGGCAAATCTATTCTATTAGCAGCGGGCGATACATTTCGGGCTGCCGCACGTCAGCAATTACAGGAATGGGGTTTGCGTAATCAAGTTGAGGTTATTACCCAAGATGGCGCAGATGCCGCAGCAGTTGCTCATGATGCAATTCAGGCGGCAATTTCCCGTAAATCAGACATACTTATGATTGATACGGCTGGGCGACTTTCAACCCAAGATCACTTAATGGCAGAGCTGCAAAAAATTAAACGGGTGATTGGCAAAATCCTACCTGGGGCACCACACCATACCCTGTTAATTTTGGATGGCAATACGGGGCAAAATGGGCTTAGCCAAGTAAAAGCCTTTCATGCTGCGCTGGGCTTAAGCGATTTAATTATTACTAAACTTGATGGCACAGCCAAAGGCGGGGTTATTTGTGCATTAGCCCAATTACTCCAAGGCCCCGAAAAACCCCATATATTAGCGCTTGGCAAAGGCGAGGGTTTAGCCGATCTAATTGCCTTTAATGCAGATACCTATGCAGCAGAATTATTCAATTAAATCAATTGCTTATATTAATAATTTTGTCCTAGCACTCGATTGATAAGAGTGCTAAAATGAGGTTTTATTAAAGCTCATACCCTAGCAACGATGAACTACAAAAAACGCACCACCCCGATAAGTGAAGCGATGCAGCCCGTGACTCGGGCTGGCTCAAACTTTGCTGCTTTTTCTACCCTACCAACCCTTGGTGTTGGCACTTTAGATGCCTATATCAGCTACGTTAATCGCTTGCCCATGTTAAGCGCTGCTGAAGAATTACATTTATCGCAAGACTACCGTCAGACGGAAAATGTTGATGCTGCCCGTGGCTTAGTGTTATCTCACTTGCGTTTAGTAGTTTCAGTAGCGCGCCAATATTTGGGCTATGGAATTCCGCATGCCGATTTGATCCAAGAGGGTAATGTTGGGCTGATGAAAGCAGTTAAGCGCTATGACCCAAATCAAGGTGCGCGGCTCGTATCGTATGCCATTTACTGGATCAAAGCTGAGATCCATGAATATATTTTAAAAAATTGGCGCTTGGTAAAGCTGGCCACAACTAAAGCGCAGCGTAAATTATTTTTTAATTTACGCAGTAACAAACCAACCCTTAATGCTTTATCGCCAAGTGAAATTGAGGCTTTAGCAAAGTCGCTTGACGTGCGGGGCACTGATGTTAGAGAAATGGAAATGCGCTTGGCTGGTGGCGACGTCGCACTCGAGCGCGATGATCAAGATGATGAAGCTTATGCACCTATTCAATGGCTTAGTGACGAACGTCATGAACCCACTGCAGTAATGGCTCAAGCTGAGTCCCATGCCATGCAAGGGCCAAAATTAGAAAAGGCCTTGCAGGGCCTTGATGAACGAAGTCGAGATATTGTGCAATCGCGTTGGTTGGCTGTTAATGCCGAGGGCAATGGCGCGAAAACACTTCATGAGCTTGCAAATGAATATGGCATCTCTGCCGAACGGGTACGTCAAATTGAAGGTGCGGCATTAAAAAAAATGCGCACGCTATTGCAAGATCGTCTTTAAATCTTGGGCCAATACTTCAGGCCCTTGACCATGTTTAATATAAAGCCGTAGCTGTCCCTTTGGATCAAAGACATAACTGCCTGCAGTGTGATCGATGGTGTAAGTATTTGGGGATAAACCCGGAACGCGTTTATAGTAAATTTTAAATTCTTTGGTGAGCCGATTTAAAGCCTCTTCATTGGCAGGTCGTAAACCGATAAAGCTTGGATTAAATGCAGGTACATACTGCTTCAATACCTCAGACGTATCACGCTCTGGGTCAAGTGTAACGAAAATCACTTGCACTTTAGCCGCTTGCGGACCCAATAAACTCATTACTTCTTGCATTTCAATTAAGGTCGTTGGACAAACATCAGGGCAATGAGTGTAACCAAAAAACATCACCACTGCTTTACCATTAAAGTCGGCAAGTGTGCGGAGTTTACCGTCAACATCGATTAAGGCGAAATTGGTGCCGAATGCCTTACTACCTGTAATATCGACGTTTTTAAAGGTAGGCTTTGAATCGCATGCTGCTAATACCCAAGCCAAGGAGAAAAATAAAATAATTCGAGTTATTGCGCGTAAGAAAATAATCATGACAAATTTTAATTGATGTAATGATCGACGAGGAACGCTGCAAATAATAAGGATAAATAGGTAATTGAATAACGAAAGGTTTTTTTCGCTAATGCATCACTATAAGATATAAATAGAGCAATGACATAGGCCATAAATATGCCACCTAATATGAGTGCAGAAAGTAAATAAATCCAGCCACTCATGCCATATAAATAAGGTAACACCGTGGCCGCTAAGAGAATGAGGGTGTACAACAAAATGTTCAGGAGGGTAAAACGTTCGCCGTGGGTAACTGGCAACATTGGCAATCCAGACTGCACATAATCTTCGCGCCTATATAGAGCAAGGGCCCAAAAATGCGGGGGAGTCCAAACAAAAATAATTAATACGAGTAACCAGGCTTCAGCTGAAACAGTATTCGTTACTGCCGCCCAACCAAGCGCTGGAGGCATCGCTCCAGATAAACCGCCAATAACAATATTTTGTGGGGTAGCAGGCTTTAAGAGCCAAGTGTAAATAACTGCATACCCTACAAAGGTGGCAACGGTAAGCCACATGGTTAAAGGATTGGTGAAATTCCACAGCACAACCATGCCTACTGAACCAAGCACAATTGAAAAGATAATGATTTGATAAGGGGATAATTCTCCTGTGGCCGAAGGACGCCATGACGTGCGTCGCATCTTGGCATCAACGACTTGCTCAATTAAACAATTGACTGCAAAGGCGGCGCCTGCCAATAGCCAAATGCCTACTACACCACCAATTAATATGCGGTATGGCACCATTCCTGGTGTCGCTAAAAACATGCCAATCACAGCACAAAAAACAGCTAATTGTGTCACTCTCGGTTTGGTTAAAACCCAATATTGGCGCCACTTGGGCATTTTATAAAGTGGCTTCAATCTGTACTCACGCTGTTGCCACTACATGCAAGTGGCTCGGCGACCAACTGGCCCAATAGCTCATGCGAACCAAACAAAATACCAAGCCAGCGGCACCTGCAGTGTGTAAGAGGGCAGCAATTAGCGGCCATTGAAAGATGACATTAGAGATTCCGGTACCTACTTGAGTTAATAAAATAAAAAATAAAGCGCTCGCCCACCAAGCTAAGGGTGATTGATGTAAGCGGCCTAAATACCAACCCCGCCATGCTACCCAGCTTAAAGTAATAAATACAAAAACTGCGAAACAACGATGTGCCCAATGGATAGCTACTAGGGTTTCAGCAGTGATATAAGCGCCACTACGATCCTGGCCTGCTTCGCGCCAAAAAGTAAAGCCGCTCTGCAAGTCCATTTGCGGCAGCCATTCACCCTTACAGAGGGGAAAATCTGGGCATGCTAGAACGGCATAATTAGTGCTAACCCAGGCCCCTAATGTAATTTGGATTAACAACATCGCCAAACCAAACACAATCAAATGCATGGGCATCATGGTTTGCCGACGTGGCTGCTGCCACTGCCATTGAGGCCAAGGTTGTTGTGCAAACCAGACCAAAGATCCAAAGAAAAGTAATGCCAAAATTAAATGGCTAGTAACGATAATCGGCTGCAATTTGAAAGTTACGGTCCACGCGCCAAACGCGCCTTGCAAGCAGACTAAAAATAACAAGCCAAGGCTAGCGTAAATAGCATGGCTACTTAATTTGTGGCGCTGCCGATAGGCCATAAACAATTGCACCAAAATAAGTGCTCCTAGGCTCATGGCAAGATAGCGATGGATCATTTCGATCCAGGCTTTTATGACGGTTACCGGGCCATCAGGATTAGTAGCTTCTGCTAAACGAATTTGCGTAAGGGCTGTCAAAGGGTTTGAGGTGCCGTAACATCCAGGCCAGTCAGGACAACCTAAACCAGAATCACTCAAACGCGTAAAGGCACCAAAAATAATTAAATCAAAAGTTAAAAAAACTAAGGCCCAATTTAAGCGTTGAAAATGTCCCCATTGACGTTGGTACAACAAAATTGCCACTGGAATGCCAGCAACAAATAAGGCGATTAATCCAAGCTCTAAGAAAAGGATGAGGTCATTCATCGTAAACTTTCGCCCGTATGGTTAAGTCGCAATAATTTATCTAAATCTTTTCTAATCGCGGCAAAATCACTTGGCGAAGCTTCCGCAGGAAACCACATCATCTTATCGCCACGGGGGTCAATTAATTGAATTTGCTGGCCAGCATTTTCACGATTGAGCCATTGCTCCCACTGCGCTTTCAGGGCCGGCGAAGTGGGCGCATTGATCATCTCAAAACCTGCCGTAGCTTGATCATAGGCGCGGCGAATTTCTGGGTCGACTGGTTGTCCATCACTGACTACCCATATCAAACGCAGACGAGCGCTTTCTTTGCTCAGTGCTATACGAACTTGGCGCATCAGATATAAAGTTTTAACGCAAGCATCATTACCGACTCGACACTCTGCTGCTGGACGTGCTACCAATAAAGTCCACTTACCTGTTAATGGAGTTCCCAGCCATTCTGAGCTTACTGCTTGAGGAGGGATCACAAAAGCGCCAAAATTGGTTTTGCCGCCCTCTAGTTTAAAAACATAGTAAGCCAAATAGGATGCGATGACGGGCGCTGCGCAAAATAATAAAAGCAAAATCATTTGAATCCGCCCACGGCGAGTCTGCGGATTAGGTCTGGGTAACTCATGTTGAGTTGCCGGGATCAATAATTCCTTATCTTTCACGATGACCCTTATGTATTTTGCTCAATTGCCGCTGTTGTATTAAGCCATGTATCATCCAAAATAGAAAGGCACACAAGGCCAAGGCAAACCATTGAAAAGCATAAGCGTAATGGCGCTCAACTCCGACTGCTTGCGGCGCCCATGCGCGAACTAAACCATCATTTTGAGCTTGCTCTGCTTGACGCAAAATAAAAGGTAGCTGACTCCATTGGTGCTCTGCCTGTAAGGCGGCAAGATCAAGATTTTGCTGAATACGGGCTTGGCCTTTGGGTAGGGCAGCCTCAGGTTGAGTGGCTAAATCGAGCACCCGATCTGCATAAGGGAATACTGTTCCCTCGATCTCAATGGATTCAGGGGTAGTTTGCACTTGCGGTAATTGGGTGCGTTCTGCGGCATTACGTGGCACCCAGCCCCGATTAATCCAAATAATATTATGTTGTCCGCTCTCTAAGCGCATTGGCATCATTAAATAAAAGCCTGATTGCCCATTTGCAGATTGAGTGCCATTAGGTCGTGGTCGATTATCCAGCCAAATTGCCTGGTCTGGAAGATAACGTCCTAAGGCGCGCATCCGTCGATGGTTTACTTCAGCAAGGGTCCAGTTCTTGGTGCTGGCATCCAAAACAGGCAATTGTTCTTGTAATTGCAAATCACTCGCTAATTGATTTTTTTGGGCTGCGCGTTGCATTTGCCATACCCCTAAAGCACATGCCAAGGTGACCACAAAAAGCATTGCCGCAGTGGCAACCATACGCCGCTTTACTAAACGTATAAATATTTTCAATGGTAGGATTCTGTTATGAAATGGATTATCTTAATTGCTCTCATTCTGATCATCTCGAGCCTCGGCTCGGCTTTATATTTCATGATGAAAGA
>CANKKB010000050.1 GCA_947482555.1 Burkholderiaceae bacterium
CAGATCGTCTTTTACTTTAGCAGTATTTTTCTTAAAAGACTCTAAGGTATCAGAACTTATTTCAGTCAAACCGGTAAATGCTTTATTCCATGCAGAAAAACTGCTATCTGCATTCTGCTTTATTTCATTACTAATCATGTTAAAAATAACACTGCGCTTCTTACCGCCTGCATTAGCAAATTCTTCATCGGTAATTGGCTTTAAATAATCCGTCACAGGCAGAGGCGCGGCGGGAATATTAGTTGCAATGGAGAATGAAGTTGTTGGGGCTCCAGCTTTTTTTGCTTCTACTACGATCACTGTAGCTACAACATCTCCCGGTAATATGATGGGATTGTTTCCTTGGGTAATTTTGACGGGTAAAGATCTTAATAAATAGGTTCCTGGCCTACCCGCTTTCACAATAACTGAGGAGCGGTTACCTGCTGCCAAAAGCACGCCCCTACCATCCTTTTGCCGTGCATCCGGAAATTCTTGATAAGCGCTACTACCCCAACCATCGGTAGTGTATTGATGGAAGATATGATCATCTAAATTAAGATTAAGGTAATTAAATACCTGAGTATTGATTAAACGCCATCGTTGTACCTCACCGCTTTGCATCACAATAGTAGGCTGACGTACACCGTTGATCAGTACTGGCTGCGCATTAATATATCCATTGCTATGGCTTAGCCCATGACCTGTTGGATGATTGGCTATTTGTGCAAATTTTTCCAGTAAGCCATCCTTCACACCATAGTTATTGGATGCTTTGCTATTAGCAAAATACGGCGCCTGAAATAAGAAAACGAGTTCAGTTGCTTGCGCCATCTCCGGCAACTCATCAATTGCGCCGCGTACCAAGATAGCGCCTGCCATTAGGCTGGCTACTTGAATCGCACTTGAACCATGGTATTGAGGGTGATAATAAAAAGGCCCTGCGGAATGATTCTTAGGTAGGTCATATACGTATTGACGCTTATCCCCTTGTGGAATTACTCCACCATAATTAGGATCAACTACATAATCACCATACTCAGCGTCTTTCTTATCTGCATAGATTCCCGGAAATACATGTAAGCCATGCGTATGTAAATTCGTTGTGTTCGGCTTCATATAGTTTGTAGGATCTCTAAAGGCTACAAACGGGGGATTAACAGGTAAGTTATTCACCAACTTGATACGTAATTGATCACCACCTCGCACTACTAATGTTGGGCCGGAGTAACTTGGGGTCTGGTTATCATAGCCATAGGCGCGCAATGCAACTGGAGACTGTTGGTTAGGGTTGGCGCCTGATAACTTTGTATCTAAATAAGATGCTGTTAATGTGACATCGAGCAAACCATTTTTTGCCTCTAACATCGTTGGTTGTACAAAAGTCTGTAGTGACTTATTCGTTATTTTGCCTCCCTCTTCTCGACTGCACGCATTAAAACCGACAGGAAGCACAATGCCAGATGCCACACTCACGCCTAAGCGCAAGAAATGACGACGCCTATTTTCAGATTGCACGAGATCAGTCATTCTTAGCCTAGGCAATCGCTAAAAAGGGGTTAGGCGTAGTTTGTCTGATGGCTGCTTTACCAAGTTGGCCAGATTCATTATTGCCCCAGCCCAATAAATGATTTTTACCGATGGCTAATGAGTGCATTTCGCCGGCAGCAATTGCACGTACCCCTAAGAGATTTGGAATCACGGTAGGAAGTCTACGAGACTGCAGATCACCTAAACCGAGCTGACCAAAGCCATTCCAACCCCATGCATACACTCTTCCAGATGCTGAAAGTGCCAGCGAATAATGCATTCCGGCAGCAAGCGCTGTAATCTTTTCCGGAAATGCAATCGGTGTCGGCCGATTCAGGTGGGCTTGCCTACTACTTCCCAATTGCCCAAAGTGATTACTGCCCCAGCCAAATACCTTACCTTCGTTGCTCAACGCTAAAACATGGGTTGAGCCGATTGCAATACGCTTGATTGGAGCTGAAATAGATAAAGGCTCAGGACTATGAACGTTATAAAGATGGCCTAAGCCTAATTGACCAGCAGAATTACTTCCCCACCCATAAACTCTTTGATCTTTAGAGAGCGCAATCATGAAGTTATCGCCTATCGCAATATCTTGAATCTCAGGAAGAGAAGTAATCACTTCTGGTAATGCATTAGTTTGCGTTGATGACCGCCCTAGAGCGCCATCTGTATTAAAACCCCAAGTATGTACTTTGCCTGATTGATCTAAGGCGGCGTATAAAAACTGTCCAGCCACAACCTGAGTTGCATTGGTAATTGCATTGATAAGAGTGGGCTCCTCAGAAAATATAATCTGACCGCCAATAGCCACTTGGCAAAATCCCCAGATCAAAGTTTGCTGCTGATCAGAAACGCCCAAACTTACACCAAAGCCTGCAGAGATATCAGAACAACGGGATAGTTTGCCAACGAATGCTGGCTTCGCATCTGCAACTTTGAAGGAGCTGCAAATATCAACAAAAGGGGGTGTTATACGACCGCTGCCAGCACCACCCCAGCCCAATACTTCACCAGACTTTAACAGAGCTAAAGTTTGGTCCTTACCCCCTGATATAGATAAAACTTGAAATAAATCGCTTTGCAAGCCTGTTTCAGAATTAGCCACAAGGCATTATAAGACTCGGTCAAGGAGTAGTAGGGGAAGCCGCATTAGGATACAGAAAGCCTTCTTTCATATAAGGATTTGTACCGTAAGCTCCTGGCGGCGTATTCGGAGGATTATCCGGACCAAGTGCCAGGTCGTAATTAACCTTTCCTCTAAAGCAACCAACTGAATAGGGATATTCTCTATTTAGAACATAGTGATAGGTAAGTTTAGGTGTGCCATCAGGCATCGTAATGACGGATGTGGTCCCATGACATACATCTAGATCTGCATTAGTTAGCTCCTTACCGTCGGCTCCGCGTGGCCCAGTGATTGGAAAGCCATCCAATGCAAAGCCGTAAACAGGAGACTGCTTACCTGGAGTGCCCTGATCAAAACATTTCCAAGAATAGGCATGGTAATGATATTGCTGATTATAAGGATGACCGAAACACGCATCGTTCGGTAAAGCATTTAGGGGATTGTAGTAATTACCACTTGAGTCATTAGCCTTCTCGACATGCCATGCTGCACCTGTCAACGTAATGCCCACAATTAAAGAATTAATTACATAGGCCCCACTTACCACTGGATTTAAAGGAACAAAACTAATTAAAGGGTAAGGAGAAATTCCAATGGCAGCAGCATTGACATAGGAAGGATAGCCTGTTGCTACGCTTGTGCCTGCTGGATTTGTGCCTCCTGGTAAGGCTTCATAGTAGGGATAAGCAGCTGTTCCCGATTGGACTGGAAATGTTCCCATTGGTGTAGTGGGTATGCCGTTACCAACAAAAAGTCTAGTACCTTGACCTGGGAAGCCAGTTACATCTTGCGTTGGAATGACAAACATATCAAAAACACTACCTTGCGAGGAATATACAAAGGCATTATTAGCGCCCTCAACATAAGCAATACTTGAAGTAGTCATGATGTTGGTACTTGTATTCGTCCAAGGAGTAGAAAGCTGACTCAGGGTTTGGGGCATCTTGGCCACACCAGCAAAAATAAATTCAATACATTGCGAATTTTTGCTACAAATTGTATTGGGGTCTCCATTAACACTAGTAACTAAAGTGGTTACCGAATTGGAGTCTGAATCTGCACTAGAAGAGCTGCCGCCGCCACACGAAAATAAGCCTGTAGCCACTAAGGAAGATAGCACTATTAAGACTACCTTGTTTTTTGTTAATACGATATCCACATATACTCCAGATCTTATTTAAGAAATTAAGATAATAAAGGCAGAAAAAAATAAACTAGCCCTAATCGTAAACACAGAGTGATTACGATTAGATGGTAGCGCTGATTTAATGCCACACGTTATCAATATTTATAGGTTTCCTTAATATCTTGATTCCCCTGCCCCATCGTAGCAATCGTTGTTGCTTGTATATTTTTATAGAGGGCAATTAGGGTATTGTCCGCATTGATAGAGTAGGTTGTGATGCTGTTATAAACTAATGCCTCTGTTTCATATAATTTTCTACTTTTAGATTAGAGAGAAAAAATGGTTTCTCCGGGAACAGATTTAAGGCTCTAAAAAGGTTTTCCTGGAAATTGAGCTAACTGATCTTATAAGATAAATTTAATAAAACGATTGAAAATCTGTCCATATTTCTTGCGTAAACACTTACGCTAAAACCCATATATCATTTGGGTTTTACAGACTTCTGAAGATTATTTTATTTCTGTCCATATTTACAAATGCCCGCTAAGCCAAAAATTGACTTCTCAGACCCTCAGCAGGAGCGGTCTAAAAAAACCTTAGAGGACCTTCTTCAGGCCGCATATGAGATTGTTGAGGCAGCTGACCCTGAAGCATTTACAAGTCGGAATTTAGCTTCTAAAGCTGGCTACTCACTGGGCACCTTGAGCCAAAGGTTGGGTTCAGTGGAAGATGTATTTTTCTGGGCAATTCAAAAAAACAGGGAGAGTAAGTTAAATAGTTATGTAGAGGAAATGACTCAATTTAATCCTCAATTAACCATTCACAATTTTGTGGAAATTTTTGTTGATAAGGCTTTTGCCAACATGAATATCGTCTCCACAAAAGTCATGCGGTTTTATGATCAAAGATACTCCCTAAAGTACGGCTTAACTGCCGATTACTTTGACTACGCTGATGTATTAGTTGATCCCTATCTTGTGCTATGCCAAAAGAATAAGACCAATACCTTTAGATTGCTTTCAGTAGAAGAGGCGAGATTTATTTTTAAATGTGGTTTGACGCTAGTAGAAAGACCTTTTGCAAATCAAGATCCGATAGCTGGAACAGAAGAGCATCGCCAAATAGCCATTGATTCCTTAACAAGGTTAATGGCTAAGTGAGCTAGCAGGCAAGAGGACTACAAAGATGGTCAATCCTAACCCCCCACAAGCGTTACTTAAAGTAACGCCTAAAAATACCAACCCTAGAGTTGGAATTTTCATTTCTGGTGGGCCCACCAGGACTTGAACCTGAGACCAAAGGATTATGCTTACCACTACAGTTTTCACTGCCTGTTTCCAGTTTGTAGTCTGGACTGTCTCTTGTCTTTACGACCTACCCGTACAGTCTCTACACCTTAAACAGCACTTTCACGCTGAAGGTACTCGGAGATGACTGATTTACTTAAAAATAGACTGCATTCCTGGACGCAATGAAATCTCGAAGCCCTCATTAATTGCAGAGAACATTTGATAAAAACCCGATAAAACAACAATTTCTATAAAACCTAACATACCATAAGCCTTAATTGCATTAGCCTGAACTGTATTGGGGATATTTTTGTAGATGAGTGTAGCTTTTAATACTAGTGCAGCACATTCATAAGGAGCAGAAAAATTACTACTACTAATACCTTCATCTTGCAAAACTTGAATAATATTTGCTGGAACGCCTGCTGATATAGCGTGATTAACATGATCCTCCCACTCAAAGCTAGCTTTAGTGCTTTGCGCCACAGCTAAGACCACAAATTGATAAACTTCCCGGGATAAATGGCCTTCAAACTTTAAGTAATATCCCAACTGCTCAATTTTTTGACAAAGCTGTGGATGATTCATTAATGCAGAATATGGGCCATCAAATGGTGCGCCTACACTTTTACGAGCATTAACCATTTCCTCATAAATAATACGATTTTTAGAATCTAATTTACTAGGATCAAATGATAATTGAGCCATGCGTAACCTCTTTCTTTATTCCTGATAAGACCAGTCTGCGGATGCTAAGGCCCAATCCTGAACAGGAGTAGCAAACTTTTTATCTGCTTTAATATCTATCACTGTAGGGCCATTATTTTTTAAAGCAGATTGATACGCATTTACTAGTTCACTTGGATCTGTAACAGTAATTCCATTGGCCCCCAACGATCTCGAAAAACTAGCCCAATCGATATTTGGCAACGTAGTTAGCTCTGTTGGCACCGCACCTTCAGTATGAGCTCTTAACCATACATTTCCTAAGGCAGCATTATTGATTACAACATAAATAATGGGTAGCTGATAACGAGCAGCAGTGGCAATTTCGACCCCCTCCATATGCATACAGCCATCGCCAGTGATAACGGTAACTCTTTTTTTAGGCTGTGCGCACTGTACACCAATGGCGGCCGGGATGGCCCAGCCCATAGGACCTAAATTAGTCGCGGAAATATAAGTACCTGGCTCATAGGCATCCCAATAATGGCCAGCAAAGGCTCGATGGGCTCCTGAATCAATCAACACAATGCCATCTCTAGGATAAACCTTACGTAAATCAGCAATGATTCTGGCTGGATGAATTGGTATGGCAGAACTTATACAGTTTTCTGAATCTTGAAGTCGAGGGTTTGCACGAATGGTAGCTAACCATTTTTTTCGATCAGCTATTGTTGAGCTAAGCGAGTTTTCAATAATTTTACTTTGCTCATCTAGCCATTCTAAGTAAGCGCCAATATCAGCAACAACAGAGTTCCCGTTCAAATGCGTTGCCATAGGCAGCGGATCTAAATTAACGCAAATAGTATTTTTTGGACTTAATTTCAAAGTCCAATTCATCGTATCCCGCTCATTCAGTCCAGAACCCAAAACTAGCAGCAGATCGGGTGGAGAATCCATAATTGCCATGCAAGAGTGGTGAGTCCCAGCATAGCCAAAAACCCCCAATGAAAGCTCATGATCTTCAGGAAAAAGACCTTTAGCTCTTAATGTTGTTGCTACGGGAATTTGCCAACGTTCAGCAAATTGCTTTAACTTCTCTGAAGCACCTGAAAATTCAACGCCAGCTCCCGCTAATATCACAATCTTAATTGGAGGCTTACCATCCTGACTCGAAAGAAATAGTTTTAAAGATTCCTTAGAGGAAGTTATGGAAAGAATATTTGCTCTTTTTATATCTGCATTAATGGGCTCATAGGAGGCGTTAATAGTGGCTATTTGAATATCTTTCGGAATAGAAATATGAACTGGTCCCGTAGGCGCACTTAAAAGATAAATCATGGCATGGCGCCATAAGTGATGGAGATTTTTAGGGTTATCAATAGAACTAGAATACTTAGTTAGCTTTGCCAATAGGCCAACATCATCGTAAGTTTGACTACTCGCGTCCTGAAACATCCCAAGACCCTCAATTTCAGTAGGCACCTCACCACTAATTAAAATTACTGGGGAACCATCTGATTTTGCAGCTGCAATAGCAGTAACTGTATTAGCTAAGCCCGGGCCACCAATACAAAGTGCGGCACCAAACTTGCCGGATGCTCTGGCATATCCATCTGCCATATAGGCAGCACCACCCTCTTGAGCTGCAACAATCGGTTTTAATTTACCGTGGCGTGCCAAAGCAGGTAAAAATGGGTCAATTAACCCACCGGGTACCAAAAAAATATGATCAAGATTTTCCTTAACCAATGAAGATAAAACGAAATCAGTACCAAGCATGAAGCTCCCCGAATAAAAATTTGTTGTCATAGTCTAAATTCAATCTTACTCTGTATCACATGCTATCTATTGTGCAATCATAACAATTTAACTTGCACTAGCCCCTAAAAAAACCAACTCTAAAGTTGTCATTTAAATTACAGATCGCGGCAAGAAAACTTGATCCTGAATTTTAAGATTCTTGAATCATTGAATACGTGCCGAAATAGCTATTGGAAAAGCCTAGGAGGTTTTAGGAATGGGTTTGTAGCTTTAAATAATATTTACCAAGCCCAAAGTCTTTGCGGTGTTGGCCCTAATTTTCTTACAAAGGGCGGCATCTGTAATTAAAGATTCGCCATAAGATGGAATCATTTTTTTCATCTGAACTCTCCAATCACTTGGCAATAGTTTTGTAGAAGTCATTCGCTCTATTATATTTACCATGATCGCAACCGCTGTGGATGCACCTGGCGATGCTCCAAGCAAAGCCACCATGGACGAGTCTTTAGATTCAACAATCTCGGTACCAAATTCTAAAATCCCAATTTTGGTGGCATCTTTCTTAATAATTTGGACACGCTGGCCAGCGACTTCAATTAACCAGTCTTTCGCATTAGCAGTTGGGTAATATTGTTTAAGTGAATTCAGTCGATCTGTACTAGATTGCAATACTTGCCCTACTAGATATTTAACAAGACTAATGTTTGCAATGCCAACAGCTGCTAGTGGCAAGAGATTGTCTGGTCGAATCGACTTGAAAAGATCGAGCCAAGATCCATACTTTAAAAATTTAGTAGAGAAGCCTGCAAAAGGGCCAAAGAGTATTGAACGCTTACCATCGATAATGCGTGTATCCAAATGAGGTACAGACATGGGAGGTGACCCTACAGATGCAATGCCATATACCTTTGCTTCGTGCTCTCTGACTACATCTTGGTTATCGCAACGCAACCATAGGCCACTAACTGGAAAACCAGCATATCCAACTGACTCAGGAATGCCCGTCTTTTGCAATAAAGGTAGCGCAGCTCCGCCAGCGCCCAAGAAAACAAATTTGGCTATTACGAAACGCTCATTGCCATTGCGCTGATTTTTAATCGTAAGACGCCAACGCTGATCGGGTTCGCGCTGGAGATGAATAACTTCTTCTAAAAATGTAACCTGAAAACCAGATAATGTTTTTAAATGGCCAAGTAACTGCGAGGTTAATGATCCATAACTTACATCTGCCCCAGAAACAATACGAGTTGCTGCAATTTTTTGACTAACATCTCTTCCTTTAATTAACAATGGGGCCCACTCAGCAATTTGATCTGGGTCTTCGGAATATTCCATGCCGTGGAAACAATGATGGGCGCTAAGTGCCACTTGTCTTTTTTTAAGAAAAGCTACATTATTATTCCCCTCAACAAAACTCATATGAGGCACAGGATGAATAAAAGATTGCGGTTCTGTTAATGCGCCTTTTTGAACAAGATAGGACCAAAATTGACGGGACAGATCAAATTCAACATTTACTTCAAGCGCTTTAGATATGTTAATCGAGCCATCAGCGTCAATGGGGGTGTAGTTCAGCTCACAATTGGCTGCATGCCCTGTCCCTGCATTATTCCAACTTTCTGAACTTTCTAAAGCCGCACTTCCCAGCTTTTCAACAATCTCGATTGATAAATCTGGATTGATCTCCTTTAAGAAAACCCCTAAAGTAGTGCTCATAATTCCTGCGCCTACTAAGACGCAGTCAAGCTCGCTAATAGCTTTATATTCTTGCATTCGCTTTAGCTACACGGCTGCCCCACTCTAGCAACTGAGTAGAACAATCGTCTCTTGCCAGAGTGCACTCAATCAGAACAGGGCCACCCTCATGCGCTAAGGCTTGCTTAATTGCAGAACTTAATTCGCCAGCCGTATTAGCGCGAATACCGAGCCCATTACCTTTGCCTGCATTAAAGATATTTATTAAGCCGGCGTAATCCCAATTTTGGATATTGTTATAGGGGCCATCATGAATTTCGACTTCAATGGTATAGCCGCCATTATTCATGAGAAAAATGATGGGATTAACCTTATAGCGAATCATGCTAGAGAGCTCTTGAGCCGTTAACTGAAATGATCCGTCACCAATTAACGAAATCACCCTACGACCTGGTTTAGATCCAATAGCCGCCCCAAATGTAGCCCCTACCGACCAACCAATTGACCCATATTGCATCTGTACGTGATATTGCGCCCCTTTGGGTAAATGCATGAGTTGGCCATTAAACCAAGAGTCACCAGTTTCAATGAGTAAGGTAGTGTCACCTGTGAGAATCGCTTGTATTTGTCTACGTAACTCTTCTAAGGACAACTTATCAGTTGGCGCAGCTGGCGGAGTGATTGGAGGGTCAACTTTAAGCCGCAAAAATTCTTGCATGGAGTCATCATTTTTCGCTACTTTGGTAGCCAAGGCAGCCAAAAAATCACTCATTTGCACATTAGCAAAATAACCTTCTGGCATGCTAATAGAATTTTTACCAATTTTTATTGATGACTCCTTTTTATAAAGATCAGTTCTACCTGTTGTGGTGTAGTCGGTTAACTGTACTCCCGTCATAATTTGACAGTCACTAGATTCAACAATGGCAGAACAACTTGGTGGGCTACTGACATCTGGCCAATAAGTGCCGATAAAAGTTGATAAATCCTCGGGCACGATTCCCTTGGCATCGGGAGTGGTTACTACGGCGGATTCCATCTTCTTTACCAGTTGTAAAAAGGACTCGCTCGCATCAGCAGTTCTAATATCAACACCTGCGATCAAGATGGGTTTAACAGCAGCATTGATGCGAGAAGCAGCTGCTGCAACAGCTGCATTTAAGGCTCTCTCATCACTCTTAGCCTTAAAACTAAAATTTTCTAAAAAAGAGTCGGTTGGAGCCGGGATAAGTTGACCAGCTAGGTTACAAGCAATTTCTAAATAAACCGGTTTTTTCTCAATCAAACAGACCCTAATAGCATCATCAATCATTCTGGCAGCATCTTCTAGGTGGCGAATCGCACATACTGCCTTCACTGCCGGGGCATAGCATTCCTCTTGATGATAAATATTGTATTCACCAAGAGTGTGGTGGGTTTTATAGTGCTCCGCTGAATCGTTGGTATTGGGGCCACCCGAAACTGCCAATAGGGATAAATTTTCAGCAAATGCCCCAGCAACGGCATTTAGCATACTAAGACCACCTACTGTATAAGTCACAACGGCCATAGAAAAACCCGTTTCTCGAGCGTAACCATCTGCTGCGTAGCCAGCATTGAGCTCATTACAACAATTAATCATGCGCAAATTAGGCACTTTTAATAATTGATCTAATAATACTAAGGTGAAATCGCCAGGAACAGTAAAAAAATCCTTCATGCCTGCTTGCACTAGACGCAATCCCAGATAAGTGCCGACACTAACTAGAGGAGAATTATTCATATCTATCTTCTTTCAAATCAAAACAATTGTTAAGGAAATTTTTAATGATCTTTATATAAAATTTCGTAGCCGTACTATATCAAAGAGCTTACTTATTGTGTTGCCCTAAAAAGCATAACCCAAGCCAATTAGAGCTTGGAATGAGTTGAGGCTGGCAAAGCTAGTAGTTACGGTTCTTGGGCTATTGGACCTACTAAGACTAACGGTTGTAGGGGTATAAGTTGAATAACTATAACTAGGTGCGCTATAGCCCATGTAGTTACCTTCGACAAAACCATATAAACCGCTTGTAATGATTTGCTTATAACCCAATCCGATGAGGTAACCGCCTTGATTGGAGGATTGGCTTCCCCCTGTTGATGCAAATGTAGTCGATACGCCATTAGTGGTTCTAGTAAATG
>CANKKB010000051.1 GCA_947482555.1 Burkholderiaceae bacterium
AATTGATGGGTAAAAAGTACCCCAAAAGTATGATCCAAATCGGCATCAGTTAGCCCGCTAGGCTCTAGCAGAATCGATTTAGCAATACTGAGTAGTTCAGCGGAGGCTATAGGACTAGCGACTGGCTTATTCAAAATAGAGGCAACTTTCTAAAATTACAGCTTGCGATGCAAAAGGGCGGGAAGCTTAGAGCGTACTGCGTCTAATTTATTTTTGCTGAGAGCGCCCAAAATCACTCCCTCTCCAGCGACTAGACATTGTTCAATATCGCCCCAGGGATCAATGAACATCGAGTTGCCCCAAGTGCGTCGACCATTTACATGGGCGCCTCCTTGGGCAGAAGCCAGCACATAGCATTGGTTTTCAATTGCCCGCGCGCGTAACAAAATTTCCCAATGGTCTTTACCGGTGGTGTAAGTAAAGGCGGCCGGTACAAGATGACAATCGACGTTACCCAGTGCACGATATAACTCTGGGAAGCGCAAGTCATAACAAATACTTAAGCCCATCTTCCACGACACACCATTGTGATTTATTTCTAGCAGCCCTGGGGAAGTACCCGCAATGAGCGTATTAGCTTCATCGTAATGCTCATCAGCCGTTTGAAAACTAAATAAATGCATTTTGTCATACCGGGCAATATTTTTACCGTCAGGATCAAAGACTAAAGTGCTGTTATGAACTTTAGCAACATGCTCTGTTTCTAGTGGAATCGTGCCGGCAACGATATAAATTTTTAGTTCTTGAGCTAATTGGGCAAGTTGGTCTTGTATGAAGCCAGCACCATATTTTTCTCGAATGGTAATTTTGTCATGATCCTTTAGCCCCATTAAGCAAAAATATTCCGGTAATAAAACTAATTGCGCACCAGCTTTAGCAGCCTGCCGAATAAGGAGACTAGCTGCCATAAGGTTATCAGTCACATTTGGCGTTGAGACCATCTGCACTGCGGCAAGACGAAATTCTTGAGGATCAGTTGCGGAATTCATGGTCAGTTCTACTAGGCTTTTATTGTGCTGAAGTACTAACGCGCGGTAATGGCGCTGCTGCTGGCTCTTGCTGCTGGCGGAGTAAATCACGTTTGCGAATTGAGTCAATTACGCTGGGGTCAAGTGGCTGGCCTTGTTGATTTAGTGGAATAATTTGCGGGGTTTGCCAAGAGCCTTGAATCAGGTAATCGGATTCCATGGCTTTGTTAATTCGATTGGTTAACAAGTATTGCCCTACCAATGCGGCTAAGCCCGCTATGGGATTAATGGCAACTAGTGCCAAAGCTCCAGTTGTAGCATCAAGGGTGGGGAAAATAGTTACACGCAAATCTTGGGTTTGATTAGGAATGCTGATTAAACCCGACATGAAAACCCGTGCTTGGTTTAATTCCATATTAAATTGATTCGTCCGCGCAACCCCATTGCGAATATTAAACGTACTAATAATGCTATTAAATGCAGTACCCTTGTTCGCCAGATCACGAACCGTACTCGCTTCGTTAAAGCTGGCAAATTTTAATAAGCTTTGTAAACTCAATACATTCAGTAATTGCACTGCCCCGGTATCTACTTCTAATAAGCGTCCGTTACTCAAATCGATATTGAGTTGACCGGCAATGGAACTCCATTCAGGCTGAAAGGGCGAGCCTTGCCAGTCGAGTTTGGCAGTCAGCTTCCCAACCCCGCCTTCAATTTGATCAGGATTTCCCCAGCGCGAAATGATCACGCCTAAATTGCTGATATCTGCCTCAACATCAAGCGAGGTTTGCTCATTACCTACTTGGGCATATTCCAACCACTTGCCGGTAATACTGACTTTCGCTTCTGGATTATTGACGGTTAATGAATCGATCTGAAAGCGATCACCTTGGTTGCTCGCTTTTAGCGTTGTCACACCGAGCTGACCTTTTGCCCAAGTAAAATCGTTAATAGTGAGATCAATATCGGGTAATAAGCGAATTGTTTTCTGGCTTGAAACGGGCCTTGACACTGGGTTGACTGCACTTATTTCGGAATTGAGTGGGAGGTTAGGAGAATTCGCTTGCGGGACATGGAGGTAGCTCAATTTGCCACTAACTTTATTAGGCTTTCCTGATGCTGAATTCAACTGCAGATCAACTTGACCAGCAAGCGCAGGGGAATTGATCCGTGCCAGTAAGCCATTATTTTTTCCACTAGCATTAATATTGAGATCGGGCCAAGTGCGATTTAAGAAAATGAAATTCTTAATTTGGGCATTAAATTGACCAATTGCTACATCCATTAGCCCAATTCCATTCGAACTCGATCCCACTTTACTAGACCCACTATTCAAAAATGTTTGCCAGCTATCGGCATTCAGTTCTGCCAATTGAAAACTGATATTGGTGTCGCTCGTAGGCTTCGGCGCAATTACGCCAACGCCAATACTTTGGCGAGACGCCTCGCCATCAATAAGGTTGCCTTGTGCTGAGATCAAATCACCAATCCGACCAGACCAATCGACTGTATGAGGTTTCGTTTTAGAGCCGGGCGTACTTTGAATCGTAATCTCTGCTTGTAACGCAGTGCCAGCCTCCTTTTTTAATGGCGCAGGCACATCAAAGCTGAGATTCTGTAAATCAAAATTGAGATTAAGATTGGCAGCCAATGAACTTGCGGCAATAGAGCCTTTGTAATTCAATTTACCACCAAGCGCCATTAGGAATGGATTTGCAGCAAGCTTCGCATTAGCAAAATACGATTTTATGGCATTACTATTGGCATTGCCATTGATCGTAAATAATTTTTTGTTAGCGCTATCCACCGAACTGACGATTTGCATCGTGCCGCCCATTAAATCCGCATGCACATCCTCAAACTCCGCTTTTTCATCACGCAAACGAAGGGCGCCGCGAATATTTTCCAAGGGTGGAAAATGATCCCATTGAGCGCGATTTTTACTGAGGCCTAGTTCAGCATTAATGATTGGGTCTTGATTTGCATCAAAAGGAATTTGTAAATCAAGCTTTAGCAATGCGGACCCGGAGACTTTAAGATTTTTACTTAACTGATCATGATTGAATAAAACAGGCGTTGGTTGTAGATATTCAAACATTTGCGCCAGATCACCTTGAGCATCACCTTTAATTTGTAGAATTGGCTTTGCCGCACTCATATTGGCAATACCGGCTGAAAATTGCTGCAAACTCACCTCTTTGTATTTGGCTTGCTCAATCGTAATATCAAGCTTGGTTTGTTGAATCGTTACTAAACCATTAACTGCGCTAAAGCTCGGCCACCTTCCTTGACTGGTTGGTAAGAGCGGATCTGGAATAAGGGTGGCATTGACGACAGGTAGATTTACTGAAAACTCTCCCGTTTGAGGTTTGGCAAACGGAATTTCAGTTGGCGCACCTTTAATATGAATTACCCCATTTTTGACTTCACCAGAGGTAAACGCATTTGCAAGAAAATTTTTAGTTTCTGTATTCATCGCAATTGGCAGATAGCGGTGAATTTGCGGCATCTCAGCGCGCGCAAAATTCATATCTAAAGTTAGGAAATCGGACTCTTTCGAATCCTTTAAAAGATAGGTAGCAGAAAAATTACTGCTGATGTCTTTATTTTCAACTTGCACTTTCTTACCGCTAATTTCCCAATTATTTTTCGTTTTTTTCCACTCCAGAATTCCACTGGCTTGATCAAACTGGAGTTTAGGGTCACTCAAAAAATCGTTAATTTGGAGGGCTAAATGTTGCGAATCAAGAGTTAAGGAGCCCGCTTTTTCAGTGGTCAACACGGTGCCAGTTAAGTGCGCAACCGAGGGTAGCGCTTTAAAGGGAGTGGTAAAACTGACATCAACCAACTTAACACTTAGGTCTAAATCGAGTTGCGCCTCACCAAGCCAAGAAGTAGGCAGAGGTAAGGACGATTTAGTTTCTGCCCAACTAAGATCAATATTTTGCAGCTCACCGCTAGCCCGTGCATTCGTAATTAACTGATTTAGTTTTTTCGGTAAGGGTAAATTTTTGACAAAAAGAGTGAGGTCTGCAATCTGAATGGAGGGTGCCGAGAAACCAAATTCCTTTATTTCTGAATTAATCTCAGGCGCTCGCCATTTAAAGGTCATGGACCCCATTTTTTTTAAAGGGCTATTTGCAGCACTTTGCAGCTCGCGCCAAGCTAAATTTTTAGTCGTCAGCAAAATCATTTTGCCAGCACTAGTTTGGGTTAAGTTGAACTCAACGTGACCAAATCCAAGCTCTTCTTTCTCCTTCGTAGTCTGCAGTTGAATTTGCTCGCCGTTGAATTGGATAGCGCTACTTTCTGGCTTGCCGCCATCGAGTACCAATTTGCCGTTTGAGTTTAATAAGCCAGCAACCGAGTAAATTGGTAATTTGAAGTCTTGGGAGAGTTGGGCCAAATTTAAACCACTCAAAACCCAAGAAAATTCACCGTCCCAATTGCGCCAATTACCCGCTTCGCTAGCCAGATAGTGGATGAAGTTGGCTTGCAGCTGTAAGGGTTGTTTATGCCAAGGACTTTGTAAACTTAATTCACCATGATGACGGCGGATTCCATTCGTGAGTTCAAAGCGATCAAGTTGAATTGCAATGGGGGTAGGGTTACGAGCCAGATCTTGCCAAATAATTTGCGCATTCTTAATACGTATCTGGTCTTGATTGAGAAGCCAATTAACTGCAGAAAAATCGCCGGGGTCATTTTTTAAATCGATCCCAGCGATTGCAATATTGCCCTTTTGATCACGGCGCATCTCAATACGGGCATCGTCAAATTCTAGTTGTGCAAAGTAGGGCTTCAAGTGATACAAAGTTAGCCAACTCAATTCGCCTGAGATATTTTTAATTTCTAGTAGAGGCGCAAGATTAGGTACTTTATTGTTATCGGGATGAACAAACCGTAAGCCTTGAATTTGAAATGATGGCCTCAGTCCAACCCAGGCAACGGTAAGTTGATCAATTTCAACCTCAGACCCTAAGCGCGCACCGATGAGGCGCTCAATTGCTGGTTTAGAGGTTTCCACTTGCGGCCAGAGCCAAAAGCGAATGGTTAAATGCCCTAAAACGAAGAGCATAGCCAGGCTTGCCATGAAAATAAATAAACGCCGCCACCAGCGTTTTAATTTAAAGCTTAGGGGTCCTAATTTACCGAGCATGACCTGTATTATCCGTCAGCATTACCGCTTCCGACTGTTCCTCCGCAAGAGCACAGATTAAGATGGAGTCATGAGCGTATTTCAGTCCCAAGTAGCCTATTTGCGGCGCCATTCAGTTTTTTCTGATCGCTGGCTTATTGCGAACCCGAATTGGCTGGAGTGGCTGGCCCTTTGGGGGGAATTGCCCTTGGAGCGCGAGGGCATATTGGCGCTCTTGCCGGAGGCTATTGAGGCAGCAAGAAATCCGAATACTGCAGAAACTGAGTTCATGGCGCATGTGCGCTTAGCAAGGCAGCGATTTATGATTTGGCTTGCTTTCCGTGACCTGAATCAGCTGGCCAGCTTAACTGAGGTTACTGCCGCGCTTAGCTTTTTTGCCGAACAAGTGATTACTTTAGCGGTATTGCGTGCCCGCTTAGACCTGCAGACCCGTTTTGGTTTGCCTTGGAGTAATACCTTAAATTGTGAGCTGCCACTAATGGTGGTGGGGATGGGTAAATTAGGTGGCTATGAACTCAATGTTTCCTCCGACATTGATTTAATTTTTCTATATGAACAAGATGGCAATTCTCAGGGAGGAGTTAGCTCCCTATCAAATCATGAATGGTTTGATAGGGCTGGTAAGCGAGTGATTAAATTACTGGCCGAGCAAAATGCCAATGGCTTTGTATTCAGGGTAGATATGCGCTTACGGCCAAATGGTGATTCAGGTCCATTAGTGTTAAGTCTCGATATGCTCGAAGAATATTTAACAGTACAAGGTCGAGAGTGGGAGCGCTACGCATGGATAAAAGGGCGTTTAGTCTACCCCCCATCTTCTGCCAGTGAATTTGAGCGATGTAATAAAGCATTAACGCAAATTGTGCGCCCCTTTATTTATCGGCGCCATTTAGATTACGGCGTCATTGCCGCATTACGCGAATTACACGCCCAAATTCAGCGCGAGGCCGAGCGACGAAGCATTAGCCGATCTGGTCGACCTAATCGCGTACAAGATATTAAATTGGGCCGCGGCGGTATTCGTGAAATTGAGTTTTTAGCGCAAATGTTTCAATTGATGCGTGGAGGTACAGATCCTCGATTTCAGATTCGACCAACTTTAGAAGTATTAAGCTTAATTGCCCAGCAAAATCTATTGCCGCAAGCAGAAATTGATAATTTAGCCCAGGCCTATCAATTTTTAAGGCGCTTGGAACATCGTTTACAAATTTGGGAAGATCAACAAACCCATTCTTTACCAGAGGACGAAGCAATCCGGCAACGACTAGCAGAGACTATGTCTAGCGCAGAGGGTGGGGTTACCAATCTAATGCTGATGGCTGATTTTCTAGTTCAGCTAGAGCGTCATCAAAATAATGTGGCACGGCTGTTTGATAAGGCTTTTGCACTTGATAAAAACGATCGTCTTAATGTCGATACCCTTTTGCCCACTTGGGAACCCGATGCACAGCATTTTCCAGAGGCCTTACGGCGCTGGCAATTGTGGCTCGCTAGTGCCAAACAAAAAGCCTTGCCAGAATCAAGTCGTTTAATCCTTGTCAACCTCTTGAAAAAAGCAGTTGATTTATTGATGACCGAGACGCTCGAGCCAGAAGAGGCAGATCGGGTACTCTTGCGGTTTTCTGATTTGTTGGAGACTATAGCAAGACGCGGCGCCTATTTAGCAATTTTGGCCGAGTATCCGCAAGCCTTAATTAATATTTTTGCTTTGTTGAGATCCTCTGCATGGGGCGCAACATACCTTACTCGCCATCCACACTTACTAGATAATTTACTTGATTCAAGTGCTGAAGAAAAATTAGTACATGAACCCGCACTGTATTGGCGTGAGGTAAAGGCTAATCTTGATCTAAGGCTTGATGATGCTTTACAAGATGCGAACACCGATGAGCAGGCAATGAATGTTTTGCGGGTTTGCCACCAAACGGAAACGTTTTTAATTTTGTTGGCAGATTTAGGAATTGGCACCCAAGCGCCATTGGGCGTAGAAAAAATTAGCGATCGCTTATCAGCACTCGCTGACATGATCTTGCAAGTGAGCTATGAGCGAGTTTGGTCAGGCGTAGCGAAGAAATTTACCTTGTCGATCAATCCTCTGCCACCATTTGCTGTCATTGCCTATGGCAAATTAGGCGGGAAAGAGCTCGGTTATGCTTCTGATTTAGATTTGGTATTTATCTATGCGGCAGAAGAGGATGATTTAAAGGCGCAAGAAATTTACACTTTGTTAGCTAAGCGGATGATTAACTGGTTGACTGCATTTACTTCGGCGGGCACTCTATTTGAGATCGACACCCGCTTAAGACCGAATGGATCTGCTGGATTTTTAGTTACCAGCATCGCGGCATTTAGGCAATATCAATTTCGGGAAGGAAAAAATGTTGCTTGGGTTTGGGAGCATCAAGCGCTCACGCGCGCCCGTTTTGCTGCCGGGCAAATTTCGCTTGCCCCTGAATTTGATAAGATTCGTTCTGCAGTCTTAGGACATATTCGCGACCCCAGCATATTACGTCAAGAGATTTTGGCGATGCGCCTAAAGGTGCATGAGGGGCACCCCAACGCATCTAATCAATTTGACTTGAAGCATGATGCAGGTGGTATGGTGGATATAGAATTTATCGTGCAATATTTAGTTTTAGCATTTGCGCATTTTTACCCGCAGTTAATCGCTAATTTAGGGAATATTGCCTTATTGAGCATTGCTGCCGATTGTCAATTAATTGAGCGTCCTGCCGCTCTCGCAGTTGGTAATGCTTATCGTTTGTTTAGAGCCAAACAACATCGCTTACGCTTAGATGGGGTTGATAAATCGCGACTTAATTTACAACTACATCCGGACTTTGCAGCCGCACGTCTGCAAGTAATTGCGTTATGGAAGACGATTTTGCAGCCTAATGCTGCTCAAGAAGTTCGCGCGCATGACGCCGAGTAGTTTCAGTGATGGTTGTGCCTCCCAGCATACGGGCAATTTCTTCAACCCGTTCTGCACGGCTTAATAAGGTGACATGGGAAAGTGTTTTTTCTTGATTTCGGGTTTTACTAATGGCCTTACTGACTTTCAGGTGCTGATTGCCTTGCGCAGCCACTTGAGGTAAATGGGTCACACAAAGAATTTGATGCGACTCGCCAAGTTGGCGTAATAAATGACCAACGGTTTCTGCTACCGCCCCGCCAATACCGGCATCGACCTCATCAAAAATTAAAGTTGGCGTAAAAGCAGCTTGGCTAGTGATCACACTAATAGCCAGACTAATACGTGCCAATTCTCCGCCGGATGCGACTTTTGCTAGGGGTCGTGGCGTTGCCCCTGGGTGGGCAGCAACCAAAAATTCAATTTGCTCTAAGCCGCCTGCGCTACCTTCGGCCAGTGGAAGCAAGCTAATTTGCAGTTGTCCGCCTGCCATCGATAGCCCTTGCATTGCAGCAGTAACTTCTTGCCCCAATTGCTTTGCCATTTTGCTACGGTCCTGCGTCAGTTGTTGCGCTAATTTCATAAAATCTGCTTCCGCAGTGACGACCTGTTTTTTTAGAAGGTCAATATTTTGTGCGGCGGTTAACGTTGCTAAACCATCTTCAGTGTCGAGTAAGAGTTGCGGTAATTGTTCGGCAGGTACTTTAAATTTGCGTGCGGCACTATGCAATGCTTGCATGCGCGCTTCAGTTTCTCCAAGTCGCTCTGGATCAAGTTCAATTTTTTGTAGATAGCGCGTGAGACTATGAACCGCTTCATCTACCTGAATTTGTGCTGTTTCAAGTGTGACACTAACCTCCATCAGGCTGCTATCGTGAGCACTCAAGGCGTGGATCTCGCTGCTAGATTTAGAGAGAACTGTGGCTACTGAATTTTCAACCTCACTTAAGCCATCAATTACCGCTTGGCAACCACTAATAATTTTTGCCGCATTTGCCAGGCGCGCATGATCGCTTTGAATCGTTAACCATTCATCTGTTTGCGGCGAGAGCGCTTGCAATTCCTCAAGTTGCCATTCCAAGCGTTCACGTTCACGTTGTATATCTTGACCTGCATTTTCAGCTTGTACTAGTCTGCGACGGCTCTCATTCCATTGGCGGAATTTTTCGGCAACTGTTTTTGCCAAGGTAGTTAAGCCCGCATGGTGATCGAGTAAATCGCGTTGTGCACCGCCCTTTAGAAGTAGTTGATGGGCGTGTTGACCATGAATGTCAACTAGTAAATCACCAGCTTCACGTAATTGGCTTAAGGTCGCCACGCTGCCATTAATAAAGGCTCGGCTGCGCCCATTCGTTTCAATAGTGCGTTTTAAAAGCAGGCCCTCGCCATTATCTTCTGTGGGAAAACCTTGCTCTTCAAGCCAACTATTAAGGGCTTGTTGTTGAGCTGCAAGCCTAAAAAAGGCGCTAATTTCAGCGCGCTTGCAACCTTCACGAATTTGACTACTATCGGCTCGCTCACCCAAAACTAAGCTTAAGGCATCGAGCAAAATCGATTTACCGGCGCCGGTCTCGCCGGTTAAGACGGTAAAGCCGGCGGCAAAATCCAATTCAAGTTGGTCAACGATGACAAAGTCACGCAGCGTTAGTGTTTGCAACATCAGTTATTCGCTTGTTACTGAAATCAAAAGGTCGAAGGGTATTCATTCCAATGCAGTTTTTCCCGCAGCGTTTGGTAATCGCTGTGGCCGCGTGGATGGAGGAGTGTGATTGATTTATTGGATAAGCGCACTTCGATACAGTCACCAATTTGTAAATTAGTGAGCGATTGCATATCAAAGTTCACAATCACATCTCCACCACCTGCCACTTCAATACTAACAACGGCATCTTGGGGTAAAACAATGGGCCGATTAGAAAGCGCATGGGGCGCAATGGGTACCAAAACAATGCCTGGCACCTTAGGGTGCAAAATTGGTCCGCCAGCCGATAAGGCATAGGCGGTAGAGCCAGTGGGTGTGGAAATAATTAAGCCATCAGAGCGCTGGTTGTACATAAATGAACCATTAACAGCTACCGCTAGCTCTAACATACCCGAAGTGCCGGAGCGATTGACGACCACATCATTTAAGGCCAGCGCCTGATTAATGACCTGCGAGCCACGCCGAACCACAGCATCTAATAGAGTGCGCGTATCGGCCTCATATTCACCCCGGATAATTTGCGGTAGTACCGTTGTGATGTCTTGAATGGGAATATCGGTCATATAACCTAAGCGACCCATATTGATTCCCACTAATGGAACTTGGCTACCAGCTAGTTGCCTGCCGATACCAAGCATCGTGCCATCGCCACCCAACACGACGGTCAAATCAATTGACTTAGCAAAGGACTTAAGTACTTGGGTGGGATATTGCTTTAAGCCAATATGTTTAGCGGTGTCGGCCTCAACAAAAACCTCACACCCGAGCCGAGCAATTAAGCCGGCTAACTCTTGTAGTCGCTCTCCAATGCCCTCGGCTTGATATTTGCCAACGAGGGCAATGCGGCGAAAGTGAATTTCAGCTAATTTTGCAGATGGGCTTAACATATAACGATTAAACCATAGGCATAAAATCACTTCCAACATGGATGATCGGTCCCGCGCACTTCTCAAAACCTTAATCGAGCGGTATATCGAGGAGGGGCAACCCATTGGGTCGCGGACCCTATCGCGCTATTCCGGGCTCGATTTATCGGCCGCGACGATCCGTAATGTGATGGCAGATTTAGAGGAGTTGGGTTTGGTCACCAGCCCCCACACTTCCGCTGGACGGGTGCCAACCCCCCGCGGCTACAGGCTATTTGTCGATAC
>CANKKB010000052.1 GCA_947482555.1 Burkholderiaceae bacterium
ATACCCATTATCAAAGCATTGCGCGAAGGTTTATCGGCAAATCGCATTGAATGGATTGCCGGGATTATTAATGGCACCACCAACTTTATTTTGTCAGAGATGCGCGACAAGGGCCTAGACTTTGCCACTGTCTTAAAAGAAGCGCAACGCCTTGGATACGCTGAAGCTGATCCTACTTTTGATATCGAAGGTATCGACGCAGCGCATAAGGTAACCATTATGAGCGCGATTGCATTTGGTATTCCGATGCAATTTGAACATGCGTATGTTGAAGGTATCGCTCAATTATCGGCTGTTGATATTCGCTATGCGGAGCAACTCGGTTATCGGATTAAATTACTCGGCATTACCAAACGCACTCCAGCAGGCATCGAATTGCGCGTTCACCCCACCTTAATTCCCGCCAAGCGCCTCATTGCTAATGTTGAAGGGCCGATGAATGCAGTGCAAGTGTTTGGTGATGCGGTTGGAACTACTTTGTATTACGGTAAAGGTGCCGGCTCTGAGCCAACCGCTTCAGCCGTCATTGCTGATTTAGTGGATGTAACCCGCTTAATGACAGCTGATTCTGAAAATCGTGTGCCTCATTTAGCCTTTCAACCCGATGCAATGCAGAACCTACCTATTTTGCCCATTAGCGAAATTACGAGTAGTTATTACTTGCGCTTATGCGTGGCAGATCAGGCGGGTGTCTTAGCAGAAATTACGAAAATTTTAGCTTCGCATAGTGTTTCAATTGATGCTCTTATTCAAAAAGAAGCGGCCGAAGGTGAGACCCAAACAGATTTAGTGATGCTGACTCATGCCACTAAAGAAAAAAATATGCTGGCAGCAATTCAAGAGATGCAATCTTTGCGCACAGTAATTGGCGATGTCGTTAAGTTACGACTTGAAAATTTATCGTAACTTCAGCTGAGCATAGGTAAGCACAATGCTGTATCAATCTACCCGTGGCAAGAGCCCGCAAGTGAGTTTCCAGCAAATTTTGCTGGGCGGCTTAGCTCCGGATGGCGGTTTATATTTACCAGTTCGCTATCCAACTGTCAGTCCAGCGCAGCTCGATGACTGGCGCAAATTATCATATGCCGATCTAGCTTATGAAATTTTGCGTTTGTATAGTGATGATATTCCTGCCGGAGATTTACGCGCTCTTACGCATAAAACCTATACCGCGGCAGTGTATTGCAATGGACGTCAAACTGACCTAGCTAGTGATATTACTCCCTTGCATTTTTTGGGCGAAGAGCAGGGTACTAGCCTAAGCCTTTTAAGTCTTTCTAACGGGCCTACCTTAGCGTTTAAGGATATGGCGATGCAGTTACTCGGGAATTTATTTGAATATGCCTTGAAAAAATCGGGGCAAGAACTCAATATCTTGGGTGCGACATCCGGTGATACGGGCAGCGCAGCAGAATATGCCATGCGCGGTAAAGCGGGCATTCAGGTTTTTATGTTATCACCGCAAGGCAAAATGAGTGCGTTTCAAGCAGCACAAATGTATTCATTACCTGATGCCAACATCTATAATTTAGCCGTTACAGGGGTGTTTGACGATTGCCAAGATATTGTTAAAGCAGTGAGTAATGATTTGGAATTTAAAGCCCGCTATCACATTGGCACGGTAAACTCAATTAACTGGGGACGTGTAGTGGCGCAGATTGTGTATTACTTTCAAGCTTATTTACTCGCCACCAAAGCGAGTTCTGAACGGGTATCTTTTGCTGTCCCTTCAGGCAACTTTGGCAATATTTGTGCAGGCCATATAGCGCGCATGATGGGTTTGCCCATTGAGCGCTTAGTGCTTGCTACTAATGAAAATAATGTGCTCGATGAGTTTTTCAGAACCGGGATTTATCGCGCTCGTAAAGCGGCGCAGACTTTACACACCTCTAGTCCATCAATGGATATATCGAAAGCCAGCAATTTTGAACGCTTTATTTTCGATTTATTAGGTCAAGATGGCCAACGGACTGCAGCTTTATTTAAGCAAGTGGATGAGACCGGCAGCTTTGATCTATCGGCAGATCCAGCATTTCAAACATTGCAGCAATTCGGCTTTTATTCTGGAAGCAGCAGCCATCAAAATCGCCTCGACACGATTCGTCAGATTGATACAAAGTATGGCGTCATGATTGATCCACATACTGCTGATGGTGTGCAAGTAGCACGCCATTATTTACAGCCAGGTATAGCCATGATTGTGCTCGAAACTGCGCTACCGATTAAATTTGCCGAGACGATTGAAGCCGCGCTAGGGCGCCCAGCTGAATGTCCCCCCGCTTTTCAAAGTATTAAAACATTACCTCAACGGGTGCAGACAATGAGACCCGATGTAAATCAGGTCAAAGCTTTTATTACTTCACATCTCCAATAAAAACGATGCTAACCGCACAAGAAGCTCTAGATCATTTACTACCGCATGCTCAAGCCGTCTGTGAAGTTGAGCGGGAAGCAACTCAGTCGGCTTTAGGACGGGTACTAGCAGAAGACGTGGCGAGTCTAGTTGATGTGCCCCCGCTAGATAACAGCTCGATGGATGGGTACGCGATTCGTTGCGCAGATTTAAGTGCAGCAGATATGACTCTACAAGTTGGTCAACGTATCCCTGCGGGTTCAGTAGGACTAGCTTTACAAGCCAGGCAGGCGGCCCGTATTTTTACCGGCGCACCAATTCCTGCGGGCGCCGATGCCATTGTGATGCAAGAAGACACTAGTTTGCTTGCAAGTGAAAATGCTGGTCCAGCTGATCGTGTACTCATTAATCAGGTGCCCAGCACGGGACAATGGATTCGGCGCCGTGGGGAGGACCTCATGGCAGGCAAAGTCGCATTGACAGCTGGAACTGTATTGCGCCCACAAGAATTAGGTGTTGCTGCATCGGCTGGCCTTACGCATTTAATGGTCAAGCGCCGGGTGCGAGTGGCGGCATTTTTTACTGGTGACGAGTTAGCCTTGCCTGGCGAACCCCTAAAGCCTGGCGGAATTTATAACTCTAATCGCGACACTTTATTAGCTTGCTTAAGATCGTTAGGATGCGCGCCTACTGATTTAGGTATTGTGCCCGATCGCTTGGATGCTACACGAGCAGCTTTACGGTCAGCCAGTGCGAATCATGACCTCATCATTACTTCGGGTGGGGTATCGGTTGGCGAAGAAGATCATATTAAGCCTGCAGTTAATGCCGAAGGGCGCTTAGATCTTTGGCAAATAGCGATTAAGCCGGGTAAACCTTTGGCCTTTGGTGCAGTTCGTAAGGGGGCTGATGCTGCTAGTGGCGAAACTTGGTTTATGGGACTACCAGGTAATCCCGTGTCGAGCTTCGTTACATTTTTATTATTTGTGCGACCATTTATTTTGCGATTACAGGGCCGCAGCGATATAAACCCACCACGGTATTTTATGCGAGCCGATTTTGATTGGCTACGCGCTGATCGCCGCAATGAATTTTTACGGGTCAAAGTCAATCCAGCAGGCGGCTTAGATTTGTTTGCAAATCAGAGTTCGGGTGTGTTAACAAGCGCATCATGGGGCGATGGTCTAGTCGACTGTCCACCCAATCAGCCTATTCAGCGTGGTGCTATGGTAGCTTATATCCCATTTAGTGGGTTGCTTAGCTAGACAAACTGAAGTTGAGCCAGACTTTGCTGAGTAAATGCCTTTAAGCTCACTAAATCCGTAAAATCGTTTAGGATGGCACGATGAATCTACAGTTACGCTTTTTCGCCTCCCTACGCGAGGGCCTTGGTTTAAGTGAGGAATTGGTAAGCGTGCCGGCCTCAGTGATTACAACTGCAGATTTACGGGCTTGGCTGATGCAACGTGGCGAAGTTTGGGCTCAACTACTTAACTCTGAACGGTCATTACGTTGCGCAGTGAATCAACACATTGCCGCAGAAAATATCGCTTTAAGTGATGGCGATGAAGTTGCTTTTTTCCCACCTGTAACCGGCGGTTAATATGGCAGTTCGAATTCAAACGGCTGATTTTGATTTGAGTACTGAAATTGCTGCACTGCGCGCGGGTGATTTAGAGGTTGGCGCAATTGTTTCCTTTGTCGGCAGTGTGCGCGATATGAATGAGGGTAATCAAGTCAATAGCATGGAGTTAGAGCACTATGCTGGCATGACCGAAAAGGCCTTAGCTGACATTATTGTTGAGGCTAAGTCGCGTTGGAGCATTCATGAGGCTTTAGTAATTCACCGCATTGGCAAAATGCTTCCTGGCGAGCAGATTGTTTTAGTAGCAGTAACAGGTCAGCACCGGGGTGAAGCCTTTGCTGCCTGTGAATTCATCATGGATTATTTAAAAACAGCCGCCCCTTTTTGGAAAAAAGAGGCTACCCCAACTGGCGAGCATTGGGTTGATGCGCGCAGTACTGACGATGAGGCAATGGAGCGTTGGCGTAAGAAATAACAACCGAGAGATTATCTACTAATTAACGTTGTTAGTTAGGCAAGCTGCTGATTAAATACCGACTCAGTAATGGGTTCGTGAGTAATGATGTAACAGACGTCGCTAAGATCAGAAAAAGCAGATAATTTTGCTAAAAACCAGCGCCGCTCATTTTTTGAGTGACATGCATATTTTAGGTGACATATTTTGGTGTTATCACGCATTACCTCACGAATGGACTCAGCCATTTTAGCGGCGTTCTTCGCTTCTGGTCCTCTAACTCGATCACAAAGTTGTAGATAGTTAACGCCTTCGCATGCTAACTTCCCATGCTTTAGGGTAGGATGAAGCATGGCTGCGTCACGCCAAGCATTATTCACCATGGAAATGCAACCAGAATGATCCAGAATTACTGTCAAACTAGAAGCAAAATTCATTGCTGCTTGCGTTAAATTTTCTGCTTTACGTAAGGTATGGGCTGCTAAGTGGGCCGGATCAATTGGGCTGGCTACTTGATTAAAATGCCTTTCATCTACTAAGTCATTGATTGAATAGATATACGTAGGATTTAAATTGAGCCACTTAATTAATATTTTCAATCTACCTGCTTCTGGCATTGATTGACCGTTAATCCATTTGCGTGCGGCTTCGCGAGAGACTGGATTGGTATCGATATTACGTAAATTAAATTCAATCGCGAGCTTGCTGGCAGCAGGTACGCAACCAAACTTGTTGATTAAGCCAGATCTAAGGGCCTGAGCAAAACGTTCAATTACGAGTAAATTGGTAGACATGACTCCTGAGGCGAGGACTAAGCGTAAGGCCTATCATGCCCCCATTGAGGTACTAAAGATATAGCCATGAGGATAGGGATACCCTTACCCATTTGCCACTATTAAGTTGGCAAATGGGTAATTTACCGAGCTATTTCCCTTATACCTTGGCTAAGGCTTGCGTGAGATCTTCTTTTAAATCATCAATATGTTCAATGCCAACGCATAAACGCACTGTATCTTCAGTAACCCCCGATTTCGCCAATTCTTCCGGTGATAGTTGGCGGTGTGTGGTTGAAGCGGGATGGGTTGCAAGTGATCTGACGTCGCCAATATTCACCAAGCGGGTAAATAAATTTAATGCATCTAAGAAACGTTCGCCCGCAGCACGCCCACCCTTGACTCCAAAAGTCATTAAGCCAGATGCTTTACCGCCCATGATTCTTTTTACTAAGGCATGGTCTGGGTGGTCGGGTAAGCCTGCATAGTTAACCCACTGCACCTTCGCCTGTTGTTTCATAAAATTAGCTACTGCTAGGGTATTTTCACAAATACGATCCATGCGTAGCGGTAAAGTTTCAATTCCTTGCAGAATTAAAAAGGCATTAAAGGGTGAAATAGCAGCCCCCATATTTCTTAGTGGCACTACCCGTGCGCGACCAATATATGCTGCAGGCCCCAAGGCTTCGGTATAAATCACGCCGTGATAACTCACGTCAGGCTCATTCAGGCGCTTAAATTTTTCTTTATGCTCAGCCCAAGGAAATTTACCTGAATCAATGATGGCGCCACCCAAGCTATTACCATGGCCGCCCATATACTTCGTTAGAGATTGCACCACGATATCGGCGCCATGCTCTATGGGGCGGCATAAATAGGGGCTAGGTACCGTATTATCAACAATTAAAGGGACGCCATGACGGTGTGCCATTTCTGCTATGGCTGCAATATCGGTCACATTGCCTTGGGGGTTGCCTAATGATTCGACATAAATTGCTTTAGTACGTTTATCGATTAGCGGCTCAAAACTTTTGGGGTCGCGGTAATCAGCAAAGCGAGTTTCAATTCCATATTGCGGTAAGGTATGGGCAAATAAATTATAGGTACCGCCATACAGCGCATTTGAAGAGACAATGTTGTCGCCCATTTCAGCGATGGTTTGAATCGCATAAGTGACTGCAGCCTGCCCTGAGGCTAGAGCTAAGGCTGCAATTCCGCCTTCTAGCGCCGCTACCCGCTCTTCAAGTACCGATTGGGTTGGATTCATGATGCGGGTATAGATATTGCCAGGTACTTTTAGATCGAATAAATCGGCCCCATGTTGCGCACTGTCAAAGGCATAGGCTACAGTTTGGTAAATTGGGGGCACTACTGCCTTAGTGACTGGATCGGGCTTATATCCAGCATGTACAGCTTTAGTTTCAAATTTCATTTGATCTTTCCTGTTTTGGCATATGAGTTCATAGCTAGTGTAATTGAGGCTAATCGGAATGGGGGAATTTCCAGAGGTTTTGAAATAAGGAATAGAATTTCTAGCTTAATTAGAATAAAGACCTGCTTTATAAGGTTTAACGATGAATTCACCCAAAAAAGTCATTGGTTTCATTAATCTTGCGCATTTCATTGACCACTATGCCATGTTGGTATTTGCTGCTGCTGTCATTGTGATGGCGCCAGTATTTAATATGACCTACGCGCAGCTCCTGCCCTATGCCACACCCGGTTTTATTGCTTTTGGCGCTGGCTCCCTTATTAGTGGCTGGCTTGGAGACCGCTGGAGCAGAAGAAATATGTTGGTTATTTTTTTTATTGGAATGGGCTTAGCTTTACTAGGGACCGCCTTAATTCAGACCCCGCTCCAATTAGGAATTGCCCTTTTTGCAGTCGGTATTATCGCCTCTATTTACCACCCAGTTGGCATGGCAATGCTGACCTCTTATTCAGAAAAATTAGGTAGAGAGCTGGGTATTAATGGTGTATATGGTAATTTAGGAGTGGCATCTTCAGCGGTAATTACGGGCTTAATTTGTGAATATTTAGGCTGGCGCTGGGCCTTTGTTTTGCCGGGCATTATTACCATCGGCATTGGTATCATTTTTATGAAAACAATTCATCATGAAAAGATCACTAAAAAATCATTGGGAATGGGTAGCGCAAGAGTCTCTAAAAACGTAATGGCATTGGTAGTAGTGTCATTAGTTTTAACAATTATTGCTAGTTCAACTACCTTTAATGCTATTACAGTGGCGCTGCCAAAATTATTTCAAGAAAGACTAGCCGAAATTACTCAAAATACCGCACTCTTAGGCTTAATTGCTTCGGCAGTTTATGTATTTGGGGCTTTAGCTCAATATACTATTGGCAATTTGCTGGATAAATATCCGCTTAAAAAGATTTTTATTCCGTTGGCGATTTTTTTGGTGGCCATGCTTTATATTGCCGCAGAAACATCCGGATTCTTGCTGATCTTAATATCAATCGGTATTGTGATTAGTATTTTTGGTCAAGTAACAGTGAACGACACGATGGTGGGTAAATATACCTCCGATGAATGGCGGGCACGCGCTTTTGCAGTTCGGTATTTTCTCGGTTTTACTGCCGCAGGTGCTTCGGTAGGCTTGGTTGCCTTGCTGTATGCCAATGGTGGCTTTACATTAATGTTGCAGGCTTTTGCAGCCTTTTGCTTTTTAGTGGTAATCGGGGCTTTTATCTTCCCTACTGAGTCAATGAATAGTTCAGTCAAACCATAAGCCTTTATTTTAATTAGGTTTATAGTGACTAAGTACTTTTTTGAATTTGTTGCAGTTGATCTTGACTCTAGCTTGGCTGCAATGTAATGTAAGGGTATTGCAAGTGGCTTAAGGTGCGAATTTTTTCATTTGCTTTATGGTAAATTTTTTGCTCAACGGAAGGATAATGAATATGCTTTTCACTGAATCTCAAAGTCCGATGGATAAGATTTTAAAAATAGCCGGCATTGCTGGAATGATTATTAGTATTACCACTGCTTTCTATTTAATTTTTCCTGCAGGCCAGTCAAAAGTTGCGGTATTTTTAGCCTCTTTAGGTATCGCGCTATTTTTAAGTTATTTATCTTTTGCAATTCAAGATAAATTTGCGGGATAAATACTGAACATATCGTAGTTGCTGCTTTTAAAATGGCCCTCAATTAGGGGCCATTTTTTCTTGTAAGCGTTTTTATAGCATGCTTATTGATTGCCATAATTACACGGCATGCCCATACAACCACCCTGATTAATTTCGTCGCGAATCGTATTTTGCATTCCAGGGGAGGAATCTGAATAGGGCGCCACCTGACAGCCAGACAAAGCTGCGGTCACAAATAATAAAACAATCATCTTTTTCATTTCAAACCTATTAGCAAGGGGGGGTTGAGCATGTTGGGTTAATCATAATACAAGCACTAAGACCCGTTCATTTTCATCTATTGCGCTATTTTATGATCGATCTATAGCCTGGTTAATTTTTTTCATTAAGCCACCAAAGCTGCGAACAAAATAGCCAACCATGCGCGGAGAAAAGGTCATGGCAACTAACCAATAAAGGGCCCATAAGTAACGTCCCTCAGAAATACCATAGCACCCCATACCAATAAAAAATACGAGTATCAGTTTTCTACCAAGCCCAGGCGGTAGCCAACGGCTAAATAAGACCGGCGCCTTTGGGGTAAGCGCAGTATTTTCGGGGAATTTCTCTGAATTTGACTTTTCGTTCATGCCGGAATAAACCTCATTAAAGTAATCCTTTAATCTTATCTGAAGTGCTTATTCTAGGGTGGTATTGTTGTACCTATGACAAATGCTGCAAATACTGAAATTGAAATCACCCCTGAATATGAGGCAGTGATTGAGGCTATTGATCGTGGTGACCCCTATATTTTTGTGAGTGGTAAAGCGGGCACTGGTAAGACAACGCTAATAGGTTATTTACGAGAAAATATCACCGGTAATGTCGTAGTCTTAGCGCCAACCGGGGTTGCGGCCCTGCAAGTCCGCGGCGTAACCATTCACTCCTTTTTTCGCTTCCCCCCTCGACTCATATTTCCTGAGGAAGATATAAAGGTCGTCCGTGATAAGCGCTTGTATGAGGGGATGCGTTTATTGGTCATTGATGAAATTTCAATGGTGCGGGCCGACATGATTGATGCAATAGATCTATTTTTGCGGGCTAACGGACCAAAGCGGGGAGAGCCTTTTGGTGGCATACAGATTATGTTTGTCGGTGATTTATTTCAATTGCCACCGGTAGTGAGAAGTGAAGATATGGAAATATTGCGTGAGCGTGGCTATGAAGGGGCTTATTTTTTCTGTGCTATGGCTTTACACCGAAAAGCAGTAACCATGATTGAGTTACAAAAAATATTTCGCCAAAAAGATGGTGAGTTTACTGAGATGCTAAATCGAATTCGGTTGAATGAAGATATTGATGCTACCTTAGAGCGACTCAATGCCCAATGCTTTCGGTCTGACACAAGCACGATGCAAGATCTTGATCCCCTCAGTATTACACTGACTACTACCAATGCACGGGCAGATCAAATTAACAGCAGTGAGCTTTTGGCAATTGCCGCCGATCCTAAAAAATATTTAGGTAAGCTTGATGGAAAGTTTAATATTGACGAACGGAATTTGCCTTCACCTTTACTATTATCGTTAAAGGTTGGCGCTAAAGTCATGTTTACCGCGAATGATAAGGAATTTCCTAAGAAATGGGTTAATGGCAGTATTGGGGTGGTGAAGGAATTATTAAGCAATTCTGTCAAAGTAGAAGTGCAAAGCGGACCATATACAAATACGGTAGAAGTTAAACCATTCGATTGGGAGTCATACCAATACGCAATCGAGATGATGTCAGGCAAAATAAAGCCTAATGTGGTGGGTACTTATACCCAAATTCCATTAATGCTAGCTTGGGCGGTCACTATTCATAAGAGTCAGGGCAAAACCTTAGACAAGGTGAGGGTAGATCTTTCTTCAGGTACTTTTGCTTCGGGCCAAGTTTATGTCGCTTTAAGTCGTTGTCGCTCTATCGAGGGTATTCGCTTACAAAAACCGATTCAGATTCGGGATGTGCAATGTGATCCTGAAATTAAGCGATTTTATGTCGCTTGTTTAACTTAATAATTGTATTTGAGATAATTTATACATGACTTCAATTCACCTTAATTTAGAGCATTTTTCCTTTACTGATTTGGCGATTCAATCTGCTTTTGGTTTGGCAGGGCTTGTTTTTGTCTTATTATTTCATGGGGTAACGATTAATTTTATTTTGATGCGCTTTAATAAAATGACTAGATTAGATTTTGTCAGTGAAAAATTTAATTTAGTTTTATTTCATTTCTATCTATCTTTTGCATTTATCGCACTAATTCATATTATCGAAGTGATTCTATGGGCTGTAATGTTAATGTTACTCGGCTTAGTATTGAACCCAATTGAGGCTATTTTATTTGCTGGAAGTACCTACACCACAATTGGTTTTATTAGCAATATCATGCCTTTTGAATGGAAAGTATTGCCCCTTTTCATTGCCTTTTCAGGCTTATTTTCTGTTGCTTGGACTACTTCCATCATGATCGGCATGACGAATATTTATCGAGATGCATGGCTGAAAAAACGCAACGACTTGTAATGCCGACTTTTTCTGTCG
>CANKKB010000053.1 GCA_947482555.1 Burkholderiaceae bacterium
AAGATGCAATTCCAGTTCATTTTGCTATTGTAGAAAGGTCTGACCTAGAATGGGGAGATGAAATCGTCAGGACGTGTACCGCGAAAGCTAGCGTGGCCATTAACAGCAATGCCATTGGCGCGGGCCTTTGTCATTATTTATGGGCTTTTAGTCATTTATGCCAGTATCAATCCCTTCGACTTTGATTTTCAGAATGGCGTAACTGCAGACGCCTGGTGGGATGCGCCGTTGCCACGGGCGATTCCCGTGTTCGATTTAATTGCTAATGTATTAGCCTACATTCCGCTCGGATTTTTAATCGTCTTTGCCGTATTTCCGCGCTGGCGAGGCATAACGGCACTGGCCCTTGCAGTTGGTTTCTCGGCCATCTTGGCGAGCAGTGTTGAAACCATGCAAATTTGGCTGCCAACCCGTATTCCCAGTAAAACCGATTGGTGGGCCAATATATCTGGCGGGCTGATTGGCGCCCTTTTAGCCATACCCTTGGGCCCGAGGTGGCTTTCAGGCAGCATTCTCAGACGCCAGTTTGATCGTTGGTTTGGCGTGAATTGGGCCCTCTGTGTTTTATTTTTACTATTTCCTTGGGCCCAAATTTATCCGCAAAGCTCATGGTTGGGAATGGGTGCCTGGAGTAATCAGGCTTTTATTGGCGCCGATTGGGGGCTCTTGGTACTGAATCCTGCATTACAAGAGATGTTGATTACGGCCATTTGTTGGTTAGGAACAGGTCTTTTGTTTTCATTAGGCATTAATCAGAAAGTACCCCTTTGGCGTTTGTTGAATATCCTACTATTTATTTCAGTAGTAATTAAAACGATATTTACCGCTTTACAGTTTGGGTTTGAGTTTGGTTTTTCATGGCTCACCGCAGGCTCAGTCTGGGGAATGATCATTGGCGTGGTAGGGCTAAAGTTCGGCCTACGTTTATCGACAAAAATCCGCTATTCGATTGCGCTGACATGTTTGCTACTCGTTATTTTTGCGGTAAATTGGTTGCCACATAATCCGTATTTCGTTTTAACTTTAAGAGCCTGGCATCAAGGACGCTTGTTACATTTTAATGATCTAATGCAATGGGTTTCATGGCTCTGGTTGCCCTTTGCTTTATTGTGGCTAAACCTTAGTAATCGATATATTTTCCAGAAATAACTAACTTCAGATAGCGATATAATTTTCTATGTATTTTCAACACCATCTTTTCTTTTGTTTAAATGAACGTAGTAATGGCGAAAATTGCTGTGCTCAACATGGTGCGCAAAGTTTATTTGACTTTGCTAAAAGGCGAATCAAAGAATTAGGCCTTGCAGGTGCAGGGCAGGTGCGCGTAAATAAAGCGGGATGCCTTGATCGATGTGCTGAGGGTCCCGTGCTGGTTATCTATCCGGCAGGAGTTTGGTATACCGTTATAGATACCAATGATATTGAGGAAATTATTCAAACCCACCTCATTCAGGGTCAAATAGCGGACCGCCTCCAACTCGCATAAGGTAAACCTCATTCGCATGAATCGTCGTACACAAGTCATTACTATCTCAGGATTGGTGGGTTTAATCCAACTATCGATTGACTATCCCGAAGAATTTTCCCGTGACCTTAATTATGTAGTGCGTGGACTAGCCCTTATCGCCCACCCACATCCTTTGCTGGGAGGCACCATGGATAACAAGGTTACGCAAACTTTAGCGCGAACATTCAATCAATTAGGCTATGTTTCTGTGCGCCCCAACTTTCGTGGCGTAGGCGAATCAGCAGGTGTGCATGATGCTGGTAGTGGCGAACTAGATGATTTAGATTTGGTGGCGCAATGGATGCGTGAGTCAGCCAGCTGGCAAGTCTTAGGCCTTGAGATTAAGCAGATCGAAAAATTACCATTGGTCTTAGCCGGTTTTTCCTTTGGAAGTTTTGTCTGCAGTCATTTACGTGCGCGCTTAGTTCAAGCAGGTCAAGCAGTTGAGCGACTGGTAATGGTGGGCTCGGCAGCAGGGAAGTGGGAGTTGGCGCAAGTACCAGCCAGCACGATTTTAATTCACGGTGAGCTCGACGAAACCATTCCATTAAAAGCCGTTTTTGATTGGGCGAGACCACAAGAGTTGGTTGTTCAGGTGGTTCTCGGAGCAGATCATTTTTTTCATCGACGCTTACATTGCATTCGTAATATTATTCTCGGCGAGTGGCTTGGCCAGGCCGCTTGGACACAATAATTTATATATTAATAAAGGGGTTGTAGTGGAAGAGAAATCACTGATTGAATATCCATCCATTTTTCCGATAAAAGTGATGGGCAGAGCGAACCCGGAATTTCTACCAGCGATTGTTCATATTGCCCAGCAATTTGATCCTATTTTTAACGTTGGCTTAATAGAGCAACGACCATCGAAAGATGGTAATTATTTAGGTTTAACTTTGCCCATCAATGCGACTAGCCGGGAGCAACTCGATGAAATTTATCGAACCCTATCAACCCATCCTTTGGTCAGTATGGTGCTCTAGTTGCCTCCCTAACAATGAATAATCCCGCCACTATTTTGGTTAAGCAATTAGGTTTAGTCAACTATGTGACAACCTATGAGGCAATGCGCCAATTTACGCAAACACGGGATAAAAATACCCCCGATGAAATTTGGGTGCTTGAGCATCCACCTGTATTTACCTTGGGTTTGGCGGGAGACGCAAGCCATCTACTAGAACCAAGCCAAACTATTCCGCTGGTGCAAGTCGATCGTGGCGGTCAAATTACTTATCATGGACCAGGCCAGCTAGTCGTGTATCTATTACTCGATTTGAAACGTAAGTCATTGCTGGTGAAGCAATTGGTTCACCATATCGAACAGGCCCTCATTAATACCTTAGCCGACTATGGTTTTCAAGCAGAAAGGCACAAGGGGGCACCTGGTATTTATTTGGCAAAGCAAGCAAAACTTTCAACAACTTGGGTAGGCGCCAAAATTGGCGCCCTTGGCCTTAAAGTATCTCGCCAAGCCTCCTATCATGGGCTAGCCTTAAATGTAGCCATGGATTTAAGCCCATTTACACAAATCAATCCTTGCGGCTTTAAGGGTTTAAAAACAGTTGATATGCAAACCCTTGGGATCGAGGACAATGTAGACATCGTCGGACAGCATGTGGTTACTCACCTGCTGCAACTTTTGCAAAATAGAAATTGATTTTAAGTATGACCATCAACAAAACCGAAACCAATCTTCCTTACGATCCCACGCGTAAACAAAAGTCTGCCGAAAAAACGGCACGGATTCCAATTAAGATTATTCCCTTAGAACAGATTTTAAAAAAACCCGACTGGATCCGTGTCAAAGCAGCCTCTGATAATTCTCGTTTTGCTGAGATAAAAACGATTCTACGGGCCAACCAATTGGTCACAGTATGCGAAGAAGCGAGTTGCCCAAATATCGGCGAATGTTTTGGTAAAGGGACTGCAACCTTCATGATCATGGGTGATAAATGTACCCGCCGTTGCCCATTTTGTGACGTTGGTCATGGCCGACCCGATCCCCTTGATCTCGCCGAGCCTTTAAATTTAGCCCGTACTATCGCTGCATTACGCTTAAGTTATGTTGTTATTACCAGCGTAGATCGTGATGATTTACGCGATGGCGGGGCGCAGCATTTTGTTGACTGTATTGTGCAAACTCGCACACTTTCATCAACTACACAGATTGAAGTTTTGGTACCCGATTTTCGTGGCCGCTTAGAAAAAGCTTTAGATGTTTTCTCTGCCAATACAAGTAACGGCTTACCCGATGTCATGAATCATAATTTAGAGACCGTGCCAAGGCTTTATAAAGAAGCGCGCCCCGGTGCTGACTATGCGCACTCTCTTAAACTACTGGCCGACTTTAAACACCGCTTTCCAGCAGTGGCCACGAAGAGTGGTTTGATGGTTGGGTTGGGTGAGACTGATGACGAAATTTTAGCGGTGATGAGAGATATGCGTGCGCATCAAATTGATATGCTCACCATAGGGCAGTATTTGGCCCCATCCTCACATCATCTGCCAGTGCGGCGTTACGTACATCCCACAGCATTTAAAGTCTTTGAAGAAGCTGCTTATGAAATGGGTTTTAAGCATGCAGCTGTTGGCGCAATGGTTCGGTCTAGTTATCATGCCGATGAACAAGCACACGGGGCTGGGCTTGTCTAAGTTTTTAGTCTTGGTATTACAAGTGGGCTTGATCTTGAATTTATATGGGTGTAGCCCACTGTTCGACTGGCGCACAGTCCGAGTAGAACAACAAGCATATACAGCACTTTTTCCTGCAAAGCCTCAGCATCTCGAGCGTCAGTTGAGCTATAAAGGGGACATCCTAAAGCAAGCGCTTGAGGTAGCGAAAGTAGCTGACCAAATTTATTCTATTACGACAATTCAGGTGCCCCCTGCCATTGCCAGTAGTGCTGATGAATTAATGAAGCAATTACAGCAAGCGATTTTTACGCAAGCGAATATAAATCCTGCAAGCGCTTTAGCGGTGAATGGTTTTTATCTAGCTAGTGGCTCGCCAATGCGTTTACCTACGGCCGATTATTTTCTGCTGATGAAACCAGTAGATGGGGTTGAAAGGATAATGCGCGTGCGCTGGATAATACGCACTATTCCTGGCTTAGGTCTCTATATTTATCAACTATCCTTACTCAAGCCTGTACCAAAAAATAGTGGACCATTAAGCCAAGCTGAACTTCAAGCAAATTTAAGTGATGATAATAAGTCACCTTTTTTTACTGATTTTCATCCAGACTAAAATTAGTTTGTCATCCCATTAATAGGCTTACTTAAAGCGCTCGCTTCCAGTAGGTGCGCGCGCTTTACTTGGGTTGAGGTAGAACCCTCAAGATCAGCAATAGTTCGGGCAATTTTCAGTAAGCGATGCATGCCCCTACCCGATAAATTAAGACCTTTCCATACTGCGTGTAAATCACGTTCATCAGCGGCATCAATTTTTACCCAGTTTTTTATTTCCTGGTCATCTAAGTCATGATTCAGTTTTCCTTGGCGATTTATTTGCAGCGACCATGCATTAGCGATGCGTGTTGCCACTTGGTTTGAATTAGCGCTAGGAGTTTCGGTCAATTGGGTTTGAAAAAATAACTCATGCGGTACGGGTGAAATCATCATTTTGATATCAATGCGATCGAGTAGCGGCCCAGAAATTTTATTTTGATAACGTAATCTTTGTGTAGCCGAACAAATACAAACTTTCTCGGGATGGCCAAAGTAACCGCAGGGACATAAATTCATCGCCGCTACAAGCATGAAGTTACAGGGAAAGTGACTAGAAAGATGCGCGCGAGTAATCGTGACCACACGATTTTGCAAGGGTTCGCGTAAGGCCTCGAGCGTCTGCCGGGCAAATTGCGGTAACTCATCTAAAAAAAGTACACCTTGGTGAGCTAAGGTAATTGCGCCTGGCAATGGGTGCGCTCCGCCGCCCACGAGTGCTGCAGTGGTAATGCTATGGTGAGGATGTTGCCAGGGGCGCAAGCGTGATAAATCCGTTGCTACCAGAGTATTCTGATGACGTGCCCCTTTCAGGCTATGCAGGGCAGTAACCTCCAGGGCTTCGTCGAGCGTTAATTTCGGCAGTAATTGCGGCAAGCATTTGGCTAACATCGATTTACCGCAACCTGGAGGGCCTGCCAACAAGAGCGAATGAAAGCCCGCGGCAGCAATTTCAAGGCCGCGTTTAGCGATCAACTGTCCTTGGATATGGGCGATATCATGGGCGCTTACTTCCTTTAAATCAGTGACCTGTTTCTTGGCATTGTTGTCGACTACCTCAAGCTGAATTCGGCCACACAGAAAATCGCACACTTGTGCTAAACAATTGGCTCCCAATACACGCAGGTCAGGGATGATACTAAGGACACTACAATTTTCTTGCGGAATAATAAAACTACGTAAAGTTTGTTCTTTACGCATTGCCATAGCTATTGCCAAGCAGCCACTAAAGGGCCGCAATTCTCCGGATAAAGAAAGTTCACCAGCAAATTCATATTGATCTAATTGCTTGCAAGGTAGTTGCGTGCTAGCAGCCAAAATTCCTAGCGCTATAGCTAAGTCAAAACGCCCAGAATATTTTGGTAAATCGGCCGGCGCTAAATTAACGGTAATGCGCCGGTTTGGAAATTCATATCCACTTTGGATGATCGCAGCTCGCACCCGATCTTTACTTTCTCTTACGCCTGTATCGGCTAAGCCAACGATGGTAAACGAAGGCAAGCCATTGGTAAGGTGAACTTCAACGCGCACCTGTGGAGCATCGAGACCACTAAGGCCCCGACTAAAAATAACTGCAAGCGGCAATTACGAGCGAAGCTTTTCTATTTCAGCTACTTTGGCTTCTAGTGCTGTGAGTTTCTCACGGGTTTTAGCAAGTACTTTAGCTTGCAAATCAAATTCATCACGCGTGACTAAGTCTAATTTTTGAAAACCTTGCGTCATCATCGTGCGTACATTTTTTTCTAAATCTTTGGCTGGCGAGTTACGAATCACTTCGCCTACTTTATTTTGCATTTCAGTTGCAGCACGCTGCATTTGTTCCAGGATTTCGTTGGGTTTTTGCATAAAAAGACCGATTTAAAGATGTGTATAGCAAGAGGAATAGATCTTATTTTAGGACTGATTGATCTCCATCATGCTGAAATGGCAATTTGCAGTACTTTTGCACCAAAATAGTGCAAAAGTACTGCATGGTTTTGGGGCGCATGCCCAAATGAAGGGAAAACCAACCAGAAAAGCGTGTTGCCTAAAGCGATCATTGACCTCAGGTAAAGGTACAAGTTTTTTAAATTTTTAATCTGAATAAGGAGTTGGAATGAAAACTTTTCATAAATCGACTATCGCTTTAGCCGTTGTGGGGCTCTTAAGTGCAAATGCATTCGCTCAAAATCCTGCCTCACCAAACCCAACCCCATTACCAGCAGAACCGGCTGGCGCTATTAGTGGACCGGATACTAGCCCAATAACTGCCAATGTTACTGTAGCCAATAACTACATTTTTCGCGGAATTAGCCAATCAAACTTTAATCCAGCAATACAAGGCGGTTTTGATTATGCACATCCGAGTGGTTTCTATATTGGTAACTGGAACTCATCTATTTCTTGGATTTCAGACGCTGCCTCAAAAGGTGGTAACAATAATGTCTCAGCACCAATCGAGATGAATTTTTATGCAGGCTTTAAAAAAGAATTCATTGGCGAGGGCTTTGTGTCCGACCTTGGTGTAAACCAATACTATTATCCAACCCAAAATTACCCATCATCGCTAACCAATCCAAACACCACGGAGATTTACGCAGCCCAAAACTATGTGTTTGGACCTGTAAGTGGCTTTTTAAAGTTTTCTTACGCTGTTACCAACCAATTCGGCTTTTCAAATAGCTCGGGTTCTTATTATCCTGACTTAACAGCAAATTACGATACAGGCCTATGGGGCTTAGTGGTGAATGCACACGTTGGTTATCAATATATTGCCGGGCAATCAACATCTGCAACTACCCCAACTTATAGTTACACCGACTGGAAAATTGGCTTAAGCAAAGATTTAGGCGGTGGTTTAGGTATTTCAGCAGCCTATATTGGTACCAATGCAGCTTCGGCTGGCGGAACCTATGCGTACTCCAGCCCAACGGGAAAAAATCTGGGTGGCTCACAAGGCCTTGTTACTTTAACCAAAGTTTTCTAATTTCTAACAACGGAGAAACGCATGAAACTCATCACAGCAATTATCAAGCCCTTCAAGCTTGACGAGGTGCGAGAAGCTCTATCAGAAGTTGGAATTTCTGGTATTACCGTTACCGAAGTAAAAGGTTTTGGGCGTCAAAAAGGCCATACCGAGTTATACCGGGGAGCTGAATACGTAGTTGATTTTTTGCCCAAGGTAAAAATAGAGGCGGCGGTAGAAGACGGTATTTTAGAGCGAGCAATCGAAGCAATTGAAAAATCAGCGCGCACCGGAAAAATTGGCGATGGCAAAATTTTTGTCTCCTCAATTGAACACGTTATTCGCATTCGCACCGGTGAAACCGGCGCGGCCGCACTTTAAAGAGAGGTTCAAAATGTTAACTTGGATAAAACGAATTGTCGCTGGCGGCGCGATAGCAATGGCAGTTGGCTTCACTGGAATTACAGTGACGTCGGTAGCTTATGCTGCTGAAGAAGCTAAACCAGCTGTTACCGCTCCTGCTGCAGCTGCTATTCCTGCTGCGCCCGCTGCGACAGCGGCTCCAGCGCCAACACCCAACAAGGGCGATACCGCTTGGATGATGGTATCCACAGCATTGGTGCTATTGATGACGGTACCAGGCTTGGCACTATTTTATGGCGGCTTAACGCGCAGTAAGAATGTGTTGTCAATCTTAATGCAGTGTATGGTGATCTTTTCGGTGATCACGGTGTTATGGGCGATTTATGGCTATAGCATTGCTTTCACTGAAGGCGGCGCATTTTTTGGTGGCATGGATCGCTTGTTCTTGGCTGGTATGACTCCCGATTCCAATGCGGCAACATTTAGCAAAGGTATTGTGATTCCGGAATATGTATTCATGGCATTTCAAGCAGTTTTTGCAACAATCACATGTTGTTTAATCATTGGTTCATTTGCTGAGCGCGCTAAATTTTCGGCGATTCTCCTGTTCATGATCCTCTGGTTTACTTTTAGCTATTTACCAATTGCCCACATGGTCTGGTTTTGGCCTGGTCCTGATGAGATTAAAGATGCTGCCTCTCTTGATGCGATTACTGCAAAAGCAGGGTGGCTCTGGCAAAAAGGGATTCTTGATTTCGCTGGTGGAACAGTTGTCCACATCAATGCTGCGATTGCAGGTTTAGTAGGCTCCTATGTGATTGGTAAGCGTCTAGGTTACGGCAAAGAAGCTATGAAGCCACATAACTTAGTGTATGTCATGACAGGTGCATCGCTCTTGTGGTTTGGTTGGTTTGGCTTTAATGCAGGCTCTGCACTAGAAGCAAACGGTAGCGCCGCCTTAGCTTTTGTGAATACCTATCTGGCTACCGCAGCTGCAGTTATTGGCTGGTCATTAGCTGAGTGGATTACCAAGGGTAAGCCATCGATGCTTGGCGCTGCTTCAGGTTGTGTGGCTGGTTTAGTGGCTATTACACCGGCCGCAGGTTTTGTTGGTCCAATGGGCGCGCTAATTATTGGCGCGTTGGCTGGCATTGTTTGCTTATGGGGCGTTTCTGGTCTGAAGAAAATGTTAGGCTCAGATGATAGCTTGGATGTCTTCGGCATTCATGGTGTTGGCGGTATATTAGGCGCCTTACTTACCGGCGTATTTGCAGCCCCCTCATTGGGTGGTACAGGCATCTATGATTACGTGACAAATGCCGTCGCTCCAGAGTACTCAATCATGAGTCAGCTTTGGATTCAAAGTCAGGGCGTTATAACCACCTTGATTTGGTCTGGCATCGTTTCTTTCATTGCCTTCAAGCTCGTTGACATCATTATTGGCTTGAGAGTTACTGAGGAAGAAGAGCGCGAAGGTTTAGACATTAGCTCCCACAGCGAAGAAGCGTACGAAATTTAATTTACTTACCCCTCACTAGGCAGTATCTCTGCCTGGCTTCTAGCGCAGGATCTCACGATCCTGCGTTTTTTATTGCCAAAATAGCTTAAAAATTGAGCTTACGCATAAAAAACTTACAATGGCAAGATGGTTCCACATCTGATTACCGCTTTAAGCGGCCCCTTACTTGATCTTGAGTCGAAAGTACTCGAAGCCACCCCGACTATTGAGCGTTGGTTTCGACTCGAATGGCAGGAGCATACCCCGCCTTTTTACTGTTCAGTCGACCTCCGTAATTCAGGCTTTAAATTAGCCCCAGTAGATACGAATTTATTTCCTGGTGGTTTTAATAACCTTTCGCCAGAAATGTTGCCTTTGGCTGTACAAGCAGCCATGGCAGCCATTGAAAAAATATGTCCTGAGGCAAAAAATTTATTACTTATTCCTGAGCGCCATACCCGTAATACGTTTTATTTACAAAATATTGCCCGTTTATCTTCTATCTTGCGGCAAGCGGGTTTGAATGTACGTTTAGGTAGCTTGTCGGACGAGATTAAAAAGCCGACTTGGATTGAATTGCCTGAAGGCAATCGTTTATTGCTAGAGCCTTTATTACGCTTGGGTTTAAAAAAACAGCGGCTGGGCCTAAAGGATTTTGATCCTTGCTCAATTTTATTAAATAATGATTTATCCGCTGGTATTCCACCCATCTTAGAAAAAATTAACGAACAATATCTTTTACCCGGTTTGCATGCGGGATGGCAAGTCCGCCGTAAATCAAAGCATTTTTTGGCCTACGATGAAGTGGCGAAAAGGTTCGCAAAATTAATTAATATTGATCCTTGGATGATTAATCCGTATTTTGATTATTGCTCAGACGTTGATTTTCATGAGCAACAAGGATTAGATCAGTTACAAACAAAAGTGGATGTCATTTTAAAAAAGATTGCTAAAAAATATCGGGAATACGGCATTAAAGATAAGCCCTATGTCGTCGTTAAGGCAGATGCGGGTACCTACGGTATGGGTGTCATGGTGGTCCGTAATGCCAGTGAACTAGGCAATTTAAATCGCCGTGAACGCAATAAAATGAGTATCGTTAAGGATGGCCTTGAGGTACACGATGTATTAATTCAAGAGGGTGTTTATACTTTTGAAAAAGTCAATGAAGCAGTGGCTGAGCCGGTTGTTTATATGATCGATCGTTATGTGATTGGCGGTTTTTATCGCGTCCACACCGATCGTGGTCCCGATGAAAATTTAAACGCCCC
>CANKKB010000054.1 GCA_947482555.1 Burkholderiaceae bacterium
AAATACGTTGGGACGGCCTACCCCCACGAAATTCGCATCGTATTCTTTACGCCAATCGGCTGCTTGGCTGTTTTTAGCGAGCAATACTAAATTACGCCATGCGCCCGCCAAAACTGAGGAATCATCGGCCTCAGGTAGTGATGAGGCCATACGATCTAATAAATCTTGGCTGGGGGGTTGATGTAATAAGGCAGCTAATAAGCCGTAGAGGTCGGCCCGTGCCAGATCTTCAGCTAAGCCAATCTCTCCCACCGTCGCTGGCGTAGCCCCCAATTCATCTAATTCTGTTTTTTGTGGATCTTGGCTCATTAAACATCTTTCATCATATCGACTACCCTGCAGTCACTGCACATTTTCAGGCGATTCTGGGCGGCTCCAGAAAACGCCTCATGCGTTCCTAACCGACCCAACATGAGCTCAACCATTTTTAAGGTGCCAAAAGCCTTCCCACAACTAATGCAATGGTAGGGCAAGGTTTCATTTAAGGTGACCTTTTGTTTGCGTTGTTCCACACTCAATAAGCGGGGCACTAATTCCAAGGCTTTTTCGGGACAAGTTTGGACGCACAAACCGCATTGCACACATTGCTTTTCTAAAAAGGATAACTTCGGTTCATCGGGGTTATCTAATAGTGCGCCTTCAGGACAACTACCTACACATGACATACATAAAGTGCAGGCCGCTTGATCGATAGCAAGACCACCGAATAATGAAGGGGTAGGCAAAACTACACCCTCAGTAGGTAACAGGGTTTTGGCTTGCTTCTCGAAATAAGTCAGTACAGCCTCTAATGTTTCACGCTTTTGATTTGCCAAGCCAAATGATGCTGGCGTGCCTAAAGTAGGTAAAGCGCCGCGTTTGCGCATTAAACCAAATACTTTACTGACGGTTTCCAGATCCTCGCCGGAATGCACCTCAATCATGCTGATACGGGTTTCAGGTACATTTAGATTTAAGCCATAGGCCTGCAAAATAGTATTACCTAATGCAACTTGCTGTGCAAGCGCCTGACGATAAGCGGGATCTTCGTTCCCAGTTAAAAGGAGCTTTACCTCAGCAAAGCCATAACTCAAAGCCCCCAACCACAGATCGATACCAGTTGAGGCAATATTTTCGATACTCAGGGGCAAGACAAAACTGGGCAAGCCTTCATAGGTTTTCGTCTGTAAATGGGCTGCCCGACCCAAACTCTCGATGAGTTGCAAGCCTGCAGTGTGACTATGTAAGAGTAAGGTAGGTGCGCTAGCTGCTAAATTTGCACGAGCGATCTCGTTAGCATAGGTTTTACTTAGCGCTTTAAGTTGCAAACCTTGGTGCGGAACACTCGGATAGTTGTAGCGCATTGCACCTGATGGACACACAGTAGAGCAAGCACCGCAACCCATACATAAATTCGGATTAACCGCTACTTGACCTTGACCATTTTTGAAAACAGATTGAATCGCTGCAGTTGAGCAAACATCGATACAGGCAGAACAGCCAGTAACGCCATTACGACCATGTGCACAAATTTTTTCGTTGTATACAAAATACTTTGGCTTTTCAAATTCGCCGATAAGGCCCAATAACTTCGTGGCTGCTAAAGATTGCTCAAAAGGGTCTGCGCCAGGCGCTAAGTAACCCTGAGGGGTTTGGCTCATTGGCATCCCAGTGACGGCGCGTAAATCCATAATTAAATCAAACTCGCCGCTGCGTACGGTATCGCTGCGATCAAACTGAATTGCCCCAATACCCGCGCACGCAGTGACACAAGCACGGTGCGATTTACAGCGCGCTAAATCAATTTGGAAAGAAGCATCAATTGCTTCCTCAGGACACGCAGTCACACAAGCGCCACAGCGAGTACACATTTCAGGATCAATGGGATTAATTAAATTCCACTCGACGGTAAATTGCCCTAAAAAGCCATCTAATTTAGATACCACACCGCTATAGGTTGGAAAATCCCGAGTCAGTGGCAGCGCACCTGCTTCAGTAGCTAAAACACTAATATCGAGTGATGCTCCCAATTTCTCCGCCCAAGGTAACGCTTGCTGCATTGGGCCAATAATCAACAAACGTCCTTGACTTTGAAACTCCACTACGGGAACTGGATCAGCCTGCGGCACCTCAGCCAGAGCTAATAAAGCCAAAATTTTAGGGGTGGATTTTTTCGCTTCCTGGGTCCAGCCTGCTAACTCACGAATATTGACAAAACGCAGCGGGGCACCTAAGGGCTTAGCTGATTGCTCTGCCAATTCACTAAATAAAGCGCGTTCTTGCGTGCAAGCCACAATTATTGGCTCGGGCTTGTCAAGCGCTGCCAAAAATTGACCTACCTCTTGGCGACACAAAGAGGTATGCATTGCAACACCCAGTGCTTGCGCATCCAGGGGCATGGTGCGGTTGCAATCACAAACTAATAACTTGGTCATGGTTTACTTTTAGGTTTTTAATTGGGGATCAAGTGGTGGTTTACTTGGTTGAATCTCGGTTAACTCTACCTTGGACTCTAATGGCAAGGTAGTAGAGGACTCATTCTCAGGGCTCTCTAAAGCAATTTTTTCTGTGGCGCTTTCATTGGGCTTATCCTTTTCTTCCTCTTCCGTCTTAAAGAGATTCAACATCTGTGATTGCACCAAGCGCCGCAACATTTCTGGAGGAATGGGATCTGGTTTGGAGTAGTCATCAATATAAATATCTAAACCATCCATAATGTTATAGCGGGGATCAGAAAATAATTTCTTCATTGCCGCGCGCTTGACATCTGGATCAACTCCGCTTTGCATAAAGACCGAAAAATCATCTTGATGGTTAAGCTTTGCAACATCGTCCAAAGTGAGTTGCGGTAACGTTGCTGTTTGATCTAGAGCGTTATTCTGCTGATCAACATTGAGCTTTGCCTCTGCGACTGCATCGGGGACAGTTTTAAGAGCACTGGAATTAGACTTAGTAGCTGGTTCAGGCGTTACCTTACCAGCCTTGCGCTGCGACCAGCGATTTAGAAAACCAACTGCCATTATTCCTCCGCAGGGCGCACTGCGCCCTTGAATGATGCCGGCTTTTGGCGGCGCTTCGGCTCAGGGCGATATTTTTCATCGACATATTCTTTAAGCCAAGAAATATGCTCAGCACTCATCAGAATATTATCAACCGCTTCGCCACCATCTAATAAACGTGCTGCTTCGTTATAGCTTACTAAAATCCGATGGGGAATTGCCAGCGCCTCATTAGCCGTTAAAAATGCTTGCGACTGCTGATTGATATACGCTTGAGGTTCTTCTTCTAAGCGCCACATAACAAACCAACACGGGCTTTGCGCGGTCACGTTTAAATAATAGCCTTCCGCTTCGTCAGCAAAGAGATTTAAGCTAAAGCCCGTAAAAAGCCACGACTCACCCATATCATTGCGCTCTAAAAAACGGCCGCTTATTTTTTGCGGCGCATTTTCCACTGCATCCGCTCCAAATTGACCCATATCTGGAATCACCTCTTGAGGAAACCAGCGATGACTGACCCATTGATTAGTCATTTTTTGTTTACGCATGACAACTGCAAAATGCATAAAGCCTCTCGTTTCTAGTAAACGTTCTTCAGTTACTTAAACCATTAATCAGGGGTAATGCCTTTATCTTTAATTACTTTAGCCCATGCGCTAGATTCTTTTGCCATGTATTTAGCAAGTTCATCACGCGACGTTGGGTTGGGTGTTAACCCATGCTCTGTTAAAGAAGCGATCACCTCTTTATCATTCAATACTTTGACAATTTCTAAGTTCCAGCGATCTAACAAAACCGTGGGGGTTTTGCTTGAGGCAACAAAGGCATACCAGTTCGTTGAATCAAAACCAGGATAACCCGATTCAGCAATGGTTGGCACATTAGGGAATAAAGGTGCTCTTTTAGCACCTGTCGTAGCTAAAGGAACCAACTTGCCCGCCTTAATATGTGGGGAAGCGGAAGATAGTGCAGAGTAATAAGATGAGACTCTCCCGGCTAATACGTCTACTAAAGCCGGGTTTCCCCCTTTGTACGGGATATGTACCAGATCAATATCCGCTCGTAAATTAAATAATTCGCCCTGCAAATGGGATGCGGAACCATTCCCAGTCGAGGCGTACGTTAATTTACCGGGTTCTTTTTTTGCTAAAGTCACATATTCTTTCAACGTAGTCACACCTAAAGAAGGTGGCACTACCAATATATTTGGAAAGCTCATCCCCATTGTTAAGGGCGCCAAATCTTTAACAGGATCGTAAGGCAGTTTCATTAAATGGGGCGCAATCGTTAATGGACCAATTGAGCCTAATAAAATCATTGAGCCATCTGCTGGTCCATTCGCCACCGTAGCATGGGCAATATTGCCGCCAGCACCGGGCTTATTATCAACTAGGACAGTTTGCCCAATATTTTCGCCCAATTTTTTAGCAATTAAGCGAGCCCCGGTATCAGCTGCGCCACCAGCAGCAAAGCCAACGACCATCGTGACTGTTTTTTTTGGCGGAAACTCTTGTGCCTGGGAGGCTGGACTTAACAACAGCCCCACCAACGGCACTAAAGTTACCTTCAATAGGCGTAATAAATACGATTTTTTATTCATATAAACTCCTTTGCGCGACTTCTTGATATCTATTGCAGGCTATTTTAGGAGCTTTTGCAGAATTATTGATTCAACGATACAATTTTTTATTGGCTCACATTAGAAACTATGATGAAATATGTTCTCTCCAGCAGGGTCTCCAGCTTTCACCCTGCACTATTTTGCTCCGTAATTACCCTGGGAATGCTCTCTTTGGGCGCAAATTCGTATGCGGCCACTGGCGCTGAAACGTACCAACAAGTGTGTTCTGCTTGTCATACTGGAGGGCTGAATAATGCCCCGAAACTTGGCGATAAAAAACAATGGGGTAAGCTAATTAAAGAAGGACAAGCGCTTATCAGTGCTGATGGTTACTATGGCGTGAGAGCTATGCCGGCCCGAGGCGGCAATCCGAATTTATCCGTCGCAGAATTTGCTGCCGCTGTCGTATACATGGCAAATCAAGCCGGAGCAAATTGGCAGAACCCAGATGAAGTCATGTTAAAAACCATCAATGAGCGTCTAGCCAAAAAACAAGCGCAAGCTGCTGCTAAAAAAACATAAGTACTTTATTTCATGAACGATTTACTGCCTTGCATCGAAATTGAAACTGCCCCAAATCCACAGGCATCAGTAATTTGGCTTCATGGACTTGGTGCCGATGGCAATGATTTTGCGTCGGTCGTGCCTCAGCTTGATTTAGCGGGCTGTTTACCAATTCGCTTCGTATTTCCTAGTGCGCCTAGCATGCCCGTGACTATTAATGGAGGCTATGTGATGCCTGCTTGGTACGATATTGCTGCGCCTGATTTAACCCATAAACAAGATGTCAAAGGCATTCAAAAATCAGCTATCGCTATAGCTGCGTTGATTAAAGAAGAGATAAACAAGGGCATTCCATCTAACAAAATAGTCCTTGCTGGGTTTTCACAAGGCTGTGCGATGGCTTTGTATATTGGTTTAAGTTTTCCGCAAACCCTGGCAGGCATCATGGCTCTATCAGGTTATTTACCGCTCGCAGAAAATTTTCTCAACTTTAGAAATAGGGCCAATTTCAATACCCCTATTTTCATGGGACATGGTGTTTGGGATCCAGTTGTGATTCCACAGCGGGGTGAAGATTCTCATGCCTTGCTTAAACAACATGGTTACCAGGTCAATTGGCAAACCTACCCAATGGAACATTCGGTGCATCCAACTGAGCTTGCTGATATTTCTCTATTCCTACAGGAAGTACTAGGGGTTGCTTAGTCTAAATCTATCCAGTAATTAACAATTATCGGTTGGACACGCCTTAATGCAATTTTGCCGCTTCATGGCACAACTATTTTTTGCTACCAAATCAGTTGCTTTTTCCATGCAAAGATTATTGTTCATATCGCACTCACGCACACATCCCTGGTCCTTATTGCCCATATCAACATTGGGTGCATAAGTGCCGCAAGCACTTAAGGTAAATAAGCAGATCGCGCCTACACAAATTAATTTATTCAAGTACACAATAATTCCTAGGTCTACTGTTAAGATTTAATATTATCTATTAATTAATTCAAGCTTGTGAACCCCTTATAATCAATATGAATAACCCTATCAGGCGTAGGCTTACAGTTTTTTTTATCGGCTTGTACCTTTGTTTATTTGGCGCCAGTGTTTATGCGGGTCTAAAAGACGATCTGAATGATGGTCATCATGTGTTATTGATGCGCCATGCCGATGCTCCTGGAATAGGTGATCCAGCGGGCTATAAACTCGATCAATGCGCTACCCAACGGAATTTAGGTGAACGCGGGCGTAAACAAGCTGAACTCATTGGTGCTTGGCTAACTAAACAAGGTGTAGATAAAGCACAAGTATTTTCCAGTCTCTGGTGCCGCTGCGTGGATACCGCCAAATTACTAAAAAAAGGAGCTGTCACAATTGAGGCGTCGCTTGGCTCTTTTTTTGATGACATGTCTTTAGAAAAAAACCAAACTCAGGCACTGCAAACATTCATTAAAAATAGTCTTGCTAAAAAATCTCAGCCGCCCTTAATTTTAGTTACCCATCACGTCAATATTCAAGCATTTACAGGCAAGGTTGTGAATGTGGGTGATATGGTCTTAGTGAAAGTCAATCAAGCTGGGCAGTATGTTAGCCATACTCATTTCCCAAGCCCAATGCCATAACTTTTACTCTATATTGATTTACGGAATTGAACGATCTCATAGTCAATTCGATCTAAGTTAATCACACCATCTCGTGGGTGCTCCATATCAAGTATTAATGAAATTGTCGCTACCATCATGACAACGAATACTACAGTTAAAAGCCAGTCGCGGCGCTCTTCTACTCCCATAATGTAACCAGCCACCAAGGAACCAACAAAGGCAAGTAAAAATAATAGCGCCCACATCTCTGGTGGCGGATGCATTTGCATCGCCATACGCTGGTAATCAGCAGCATCAAACATGGCAGTAATGCTTGGCAGAATTTTTGCGGCGATTAATTTATCAGCAAAGTTTAATGAACTAATGTTATTGACCGATTTCAAAGTAGCCTGCCAAATTTGATTACCGACATCTATTCGTTGTTGAAAAATTTTCGCTTGGTCTTCTAATTGCATTGGTTTTTTATAAACTTCTAGGCGCAAATCTATATATTTTTTAAATAATTCTCGTAATTTGGGTTGATCTTCGACCTTGATTAAATCAACTGATAAATAGGCACTGCTCATCGTGGTGAGCTCATTAATAATTAAATCTCTACGCTTATCAAAACGATCAGAGGCACCAGAAAAGGTAATGGCAATGACCAATGCTAATAAACCAAAAATTGCTGCCATAAACGTATCGCTGGCATTGATCTTACTAACTGCAAATTTTGCCCTAACAGTCACCCCTACCCGCCAGCCGATTTCTACCATTAGGATCATGCCTAGAATTAAAGCAATGGCAACTAAATGATGATCAATAATAAAAATTCTTAGGGTGTCGCTCATCTTAATTATTCATTTTTTGGGGTGAGTTCTACATCTTAAAGCAAAATATCTAAAAGCTAGCTTTTACGCCCACCATAATGCTACGCCCAGGTTGAGGTGCATACAGTCGCACTGGCATGGGCGTAGTGGCATAACGGATATCTTGATTTAACAGGTTTTTTAGCACCATATACGCCGTCCAATTAATTTTATTAATTTTTTCGGTATAGGAAACTCCGCCGTTTAAAAGGCTATAGCTTGGAGTTGGGCCAATTTCAAATGAGGCTAGTCGAGTTTGCTGTAAACCGTATATGTACGTAGCATTAGTTAGCCAACCGCCCGTCCGGTGCGCTAACTCAAGGCCCATGCGGGGGGCTGGTTGGAGGGGTAAATTACCGCTAATTTGGCCCCCGCCATTAAACGTGCCATACGATGCATCACCAAAAATCCGTCCAGCAGCCCCCTTTTGATTCCAGTTATAAGTAAGCTCACCTTCTGCCCCCCGAATAGTGGCATTTGCTTGTGATGACTGCACTACCGAAAAGTTTTCATTGGAGGGGCTATACGCGCCCGTATAAAAACCATAAATATAATTAGAAAACATATTTTGATAAACGCTCGCCTTACCACGTAACAAGCCAATTGTTTTCTGCATATTCACTTCAAGATTACGGGATGTTTCAGTTGATAAATTCGAATTGCCCACATCAAAGGTAGCAGTAGCATCGTGCGGACCATACGAAAAAAGCTCTTGTGCACTTGGCGCTCGTTGCGATACAGTAAACGCCATTCCCAAGCCATAGCCGCCCTGCAGATTCCACATGCCGCCTGCAGAATAAGAGAAAAGATTAAATTTACGATTTTGTAGTGTAGGCGCCGTGGGACTTGGGCTGCCATTTTGACTTGTAAAATCAATATCCGTCGGAAACTCGGTCGACAGATTTGGATTTTGCGCAACTAAGTTATAGCGTGCACCCAAACTTGTTTGTAAAGCCCCAAAACGACCCTCTTCAATCCAAAATAAAGAATTTGAATTAGTTTTAGTGGGCGGCACAATAGCATAGTTATTTGACTGCAAATCGGTGGCGTTTAAGTTCGCGCCAGTAAATTGAACGCCAACGGTACCTTTCCAGCCAGCAATTTCTTTATGGGCTAATTCAAGTCTTGCCTCATTCGCCTTATTGCTCCATTGGGTAAAGGCTTCGCCATTATTGTTATATTCAGTATGCAGATAATTAATATTTGCCGCATTAAATTTAAATGAGGAAAACCCCGCAAATGGATCGCGGGTTTGATGGCTAAAGTCGTAGCGATTCTGTGATTGCTGAATAAAACCGCCCTCACTGGTTGGTGTGCCGTAGTTATGATTAAGGCGTTCAACTGAAATACCGCTATAGCCCGAATTGCCAATGTAAGATGCGCCTAATCCCAAGTTATTTTGGTTGCTAAATGAAAATGGTAGCTTACCGCTGTATGGAACGTTTACTGGCTCGCCAGGATTAATCGCCCAATTGGCATTCGGGCCTCCTTGCTCAGCATTGCCTGGTATTGCATAGTTATTGGCGTTATTGACTGCCGTATCTAAATGCAATGCAACCGAGCCGATGGCAGTATCTACTTCTAAAGAAGCCGCCTTCCCCTGGTTAACACTTTCCAAGCTAGTGTTAATAACACCCGTTGTGGCATCGGGTAAATTAGTCAAGATACGGTCATTGACAATATTGACTAGACCACCGCTTGAACCGGAACCATACAATAAGGCTGCAGCGCCACGTAAAATTTCAATTTGCCGTGCATTTTGAATTGGGCTTGCTACTGCATGATCAGCAGAAATATTCGAGACATCACCAACCGATATACCGTTTTGTAAAATTTGTACTCTTGGGCCATCTAAACCTCGTATCACTGGTCGAGAAGCTCCTGAACCATAACCCGTTGCAGATACACCCAATTCATTTGCCAAGGTTGCGCCAAGCGAAGCCCCCAGTTTATTTTGCAATTCTTCACCAGCCAAAATTTTTGTCGGCGTCAAAATGCTTTGGCCGCCTTCACGAGAGCCGGTCACATCAACTTGTAAAGCATTAGCAGCTTGATTTTGCGCTAAGGCTAGCGCACTTGAGCTCGATAGAGCCAAAGCAAAAGCCAGTTTATTTACTCTAAAATTTCTCATACCTACCTTGATCACTTTATTGCCGAGCAATAGTCTTAAAGATGTTTGCCTAAAAAGGACAAACTGAATCTAAAAAGTGTTACAAGTTAAGGGTAGGAGGCGCCTGAGATTGATAAGGCAAAAATGCAGTTTGCTTGGCCTGGGAAATGAAAACTGCAGAAGGCAGATCATTGCTCTGTTGCTGAAGATGAAAAGTAAAACCTACTGCAACAAGTCCGCCACCCAACACTAAGGCGTCAAATAAGTGGCAACTACTCTGAGCCTGTTCAGATTGAATTGGCCCAGTCTGTTTTGTATGCTCAAAAACGCTGCTTACTTGTGTTTCCGCCCCCAAGCCTGAATGCACAATGCCATGGTAAAAACCAAGCCACTGGACGCCAACTACAGTCAGCGCCAGCAAGCCCGAGAGCAATAGGAGACGCGTTTTGCGTTTAAGGGAAGCGGCTGGAATTAGTAACATTGCAGGCTATTTTACCTAAATGAAAGGTCTAATTCTCAATGGCTCTATTTTTGGGCTTTTTTATAGTTAGCAACTGCTTCTTTTAAATCACTATATTCCTCGCAACCAAAAGTGCAGGCCTTATCAAGACGAGCTAATAAACCCTCAGCACCCGGTAGATTTTTATTGAGCAACATTAATTTTCCGTAATACTCTAAAGCGCCACGATGAGTTGGATCAATAGCCAAGGCGGCTTGATAAAATTTTTCTGCGCCAACTAAGTCGGGTGGGGTTTTCTTCCGTAAGCTATAGCCCATTAAATTATTCCAATCCGCTGAAGCCGGATCATTGGCTGCCTGTAGCTGCTTAATGGCGTCATCATAATTACCCGCTTTTACAGCAATGCGAGCATTAATTAACCAGACGGGATCAAATTTAACCGGCGGGGAATCGGCAGCGAATGCCGTTCCACAAAACTGGCAAACTATAAAAAATGAAAGTAGGTATTTTTTCATTGAATTCCTCATAAAGTTCCTTATTGACGTTGATACGAATTATAAAAATTATCCTGAATTACATAAGCCTTACCCTGTGCCTGTAAAACTAAATCTTGCGTAAGCGTCTTG
>CANKKB010000055.1 GCA_947482555.1 Burkholderiaceae bacterium
GTTTGCTCTGCTACGTTACTTTCCTCGGTATAAATTTGCTTCACAACGGTGTTTAATTCCCAGACCAATTCAATTGGTAATTTATTTTCAACTTGATTTGGGTCATAAAGTACTGCTCTGAGTGGAATTTCAATTTCTGTTAAGCGTCCCAACGCATTTACTAAAGGTTCTTGTTGCAATAAAAAACCATCAAACGCTGAGGGTGTAAAAGTCCAAATCTCGGTTTTAGCGTCACGTATATTTCCCGTTAGAAGACTTAAGGATTCAAGGCGATTTCGCTTCCCAAGCGCTAAAGCATAGGGAATGCAAGTGCCACGTGCGCGAGCAAAAAAAGTATTGGCTTGGGCGTCAAAAAAAGCGCTGAATAATTTATTATCAACCCCAATTTGCTCTAGTAACTGGTTATCCAAAAAGTTGCGGCGAGCACAGCCCCGTTGAACGCGGTAATCTAAATTACCCGCACCAGCAATGAGTACATCATCTTGTGCATCTACATCTACCAGAGCACTTGTAGGTCGAAGCACTTGAAGACCCGTTTTGGAGCGATCTTGGATACCACCAGTTTGGGGGTTGGCGGCTTTGCTAGGCTTTCTTTCCCTGACAACGATCGTAGAAGCCTTCTTTTGATTGGGGTTACTTTGCTTAGGCGCGACTGAAGGAGTATTGCTTGCGGCAGTTTGGGCAAGTACAGGGCCCATAAATCCACACAAAACAAGCAGTAAGGCCTTGAGAATAAAAACACGCAGGGTATGAGGAAGAGCAATCACTGCTAGATTATCTAATATTGCTAGACCCGCGCTAGTTATTTATGCTGTGCTGCAACATTTTTTATCGCTATAGTAAGCATAATTACCTACATAGTTCTACCTAGTACCTTCGTTGCGAAAAGGATTTTAAATGCGCAAGTACCTCGGTTTAGTAGTGCTGATAGTCGCCTCCAGTTATCTGCCAAGCGTTTTAGCGAAAACGTGCGCAGCAAGTGCGACAGAAAAAAAGTTAACCGGAGCAGCGAAGTCGAGCTTTTTGAAAAAATGTGAAAAAGACATTAAAGCGACTTGTGAAGCGAGTGCCAATGAAAAAAAATTAACTGGCGGAGTACGAAATAGCCATGTACTTAAGTGCATTAAAGATGCCTCCAGTTATTAAGTTCAATTCGCGATTTAGTTATAGCTACAATAGGTTTTTTTAAGAACACCCTATGCCTATCATTCAGTCGGTTCAAGTTGCTGCTATTGCAGTTCCTTTAGATCAAGTAACCTCATTTTCAACTCGTACTGTTTCTGAGCGCCATTATTGTTTGGTAAAAGTTCGCAGCAAAGAGGGTATAGAGGGTATTGGCTTTTGTTATGTTGGCAGTTCTGCTGGTGATATTGCCAAGATTGCCGTAGCGCAATTACTAGCCCCCAAATTACTAGGTCAAGAAAGCCACCGCAGTGAAGGCCTATGGTTGGAAATGTATAACGAATCTGTTTTACAGGGGCGGACAGGCGCAGTGATGCGAGGTATTTCTATTTTAGATAATGCCCTTTGGGATCTAAATGCCCGTTCAGCTGGTTTGCCTTTGCATTTATATTTGGGCGCGGTAGTAAATGATCGAGTACCAGCCTATGCTAGTGGTGGCTACTATTTGGCCGGGAAGACGCCCGCCAAATTAAGCAAAGAAATGGAGTCATACCTGAAGTTAGGTTTTAAAGCAGTAAAAATGAAAGTGGGTCGTCTTTTGCCACGCGAAGAAGAGGCAAGAGTGAAAGCGGCGCGTTTGGCAATTGGGCCCGATATTTTGCTGATGCTAGATGCCAACAATGCTTGGCGCGACTTACCCACTGCATTAGATTATGTGCGGCGGTTCGAGGCCTATGACCCTTACTGGATTGAAGAACCCTTTTCACCGGATGCGATTGATTTACATGCTGCTTTAGCCCGTAGTACGATGATTACAGTTGCTACTGGAGAAATTGAGGCGGGCCGCTGGCGTTTTCGTGAACTGATTGATGCCGGTGGGGTAGGCATTTTGCAAAGTGATGCAGCCGTTTGTGGAGGCATTTCAGAGTGGCGACGAATTGCGAATTATGCTGATGCAAAAGGGATTACTGTTTGCCCGCACTGGTTTCATGACTTACATGCACCGCTAGTAGCAGCTACACCAAATGCACGGTTTGTGGAGTTTTTCTCTGACGATCAGGTACTTAATTTTCGCCGACTCATTAATCGGCAATTAACGTTTAAAAACGGTGATTTAATTTTGCACCAATCTCCTGGCTTAGGTTTTGAATTTAATGAAGTGGAAATTAAAAAGCTAGCCGGTAAATTAGCCTGGACCACTATTGCTTAAGTAGGATGGAGTCGCTTGAGGCGGAAGTGCCTTAGTACTTGGGTGGCTAAAACCACAGCAAAGCCGACGAATCCAAGTAAATCAGCTTCGGCTGAGGGGTAAGCTAAAGCGACACCCGAGACCACCATAATTGAGCGCTCGAGCCATTTAGTCTTTTCAATAAACCAGCCTTGTAAGCCACCAGCCAAACAGACAACACCAATTGCGGCGGTAAAAGAGACCCAAGCAATATCAGCCCAATTTGCTTTGCTTAAGGCCTCCATTGAGCCCATGAGCAGTAAAGCAGTGCCCGACTTGTCTAGAGTAAACATAAAAGGTACCAAAATAGCTGGCGCGACATATTTCCAGGTTTGCATGGTGGTTTTGTAGGGATTACCTTTACAAATGGCTGCAGCAGCAAAAGGTGAGAGTGCAGTGGGAGGAGACACTTCTGACAATACGGCGTAATAAAAAATAAACATGTGAGCAGCAAAAGCGGGCACGCCTAAATTAATCAGTGCTGGCGCGGCAATGACTGCGCAAATAATATAGGAGGCCGTTACTGGAACAGCTAGCCCAACTACCCAAACCACCAGCGCTGTAAAAATAGTTGTGAGTAATAAAGAGCCGCCAGCGTACTGAATAACAATAGTGCTAAATTTAAGACCCAAGCCAGTAAGCGTTACTGTGCCAACAATTAAACCTGCGCCAGCGCAAGTAACCGCAATCGCTAAAACACCAGTTGAGCCCGCTGCCAAAGCTTTAGTTAAATTAGAGTTATATAAACCTGACAACAGTGGCATTTTGCCGGTAAACCAGGCATAGGGAATGATTGCAGTATCACGTCTCAGCATGCTTGAAGCGGCTGATACCACCGTGGCCCAGAAGACTGACATGATGGGAGAAAACCCATACATCATGAAGACCACAATAGAAATCAAGGAAAAGAAGTGATACCAGTATTTTTTAGTTAAAGACCAAGCACTTTCCATGGTTTCAAAATGAATGTCTTTCATACCGTATTTGCGCACATCGATTTCAACCATTACAAAAAGACCAAGATAAAACAAAATGGTCGGAATGCTTGCCATTAGCAGTACATCGAGATAGGAAATTTTTAAGAAGTCAGCAATTAAAAATGCCGCTGCTCCTAAAACAGGGGGCGAGATAATTGCCCCCAGTCCACCAGCAGCTAAGAGGCCGCCCGCAGCATTTCGTTCATAGCCGACTTTTTCAAGCATTGGGGCTGCCACCGAACCAACCGTAACGGTAGTAGCAACTCCCGAGCCTGATGGGCCGCCAAGTAAAAATGACGATAAGACAATGGTTCGACCCACTCCCGATGATTTACCGCCCATGGCAGCAAAAGAAAAATCGATAAAAAATTTACCTGCACCAGTGAACTGTAAAAAAGCCCCAAAAATAGTGAAGAGAATAATTAACGTTGCAGAAACGTCAACTGCAGTGCCATAAATTCCTTCCAGTGTCATGTACATATAGCCGACCAGACGATCTAAGTCATAGCCTTTATGAGTCCAGGGCGCAGGTAAATGATTACCGAAGAGGGCGTAGAGTAAGAAGCAGACGGTAACACCAACCAAGACCAAGCCATTGGTCCGCCGTACTGCCTCTAAGATCATCAGTATCAAGGCAATGCCATACATAACGTCAGTTGGATTGGGAGCCGTATTACGATCAGCAAAATCATCGCCACTACTTAAGATGTAATAGGCAATCGCAATGGAGCCAATTGCCAAAAGGACATCCCACCACATCAGACGATTTTTAAAACGGTTAATCAATGGAAAGCTGAGGAACACCAAAAATAAGACAATGCCCACATGTACCGTACGGAGAACTTGTGTAGGCACGATGGCATAGGCTGCATAGAGGTGGAATAGGGACATTCCAACCGCCGCCAAAGTAATGAAGGTTGCTAACCACCCTCGGTAATCATTCGCATCACCTTCTTCTTGCTTGATAAATGACTCAAGTTTGGCTTGAGTAATACTATCAATCGGTACTTGTTCCATGATTAACCTAATTTAATGAAGCGGGTGATTAATTCAAATTTAATTTCTTTTCTTTAAAGTACTTTAAAGCGCCTGGATGAAAAGCGACAGGTGTCGATTTAGTTTTTTGATTTTCTAAAGTTACGTTAATGTACTCCTGATGGGTGCGCACTAAGTCGAGTTTATGATCAAAAATAGTTTTCACAATTTGGTAGGCTTCGGCATCGGACATATTGGCATTCACGACTAAAATATTGGCCACTGCTGCCACTTTATTGTCTTTCGCCATGCCGCTATAAATGGTTTTCGGAATGACAGTGGGGAAATATAAATCACCATACTTTTTATTCATCGCGGTAACTTCGTCCGCGTTATCGATCATCACGATTTTCATGCCGGGGCTATTGGCTAAATCGGTTACCGCTGCCGTTGGCAAGCCGCCAACCCAAAAGAAAGCATCAATTTTGCGATCTTTAATCGCATTGACTGATTCAGCGACACTTAAGCGCTCACGTTTCACATCTTTATCTTTATCGAGCCCAGCTGCCTCAAGTTCGCGAAAAGCCATAATCTCGGTAGCGCTACCAGGGGCGCCAGTACTCACACGCTTACCTTTTAAGTCTTTCATGGTTTTAATGCCGGTCGATTCAACCGTCACCACATGCATTAAATTAGGGTAGAGCACTAAAAGTGTACGCAAATCAACTTTTTTATTAACAAATTTGCCTTCGCCCATTTGCGCTTCTTTAGCTGCATCTGCCATGGAAAAGCCGACGTAGGGTTTACCGGTACCAATGAGGTTTAAGTTATCAACCGAGCCGCCGGTAACTTCTGCGGTAGCCGACATATTGGGAATATATTTAGAAAGCACTGCCGCAAGACCGCCACCCATGGGGTAATAAACGCCTCCAGTACCACCAGTGGCAATCGATAAATTTTCTGCCTGAACACTAGAAAAACAGAATGCAGAGAGTACAAAAAGTAATTTAGATAGTTTCATGAGATATCTCCTAATCAGAAAAATAAGGGGTTTTAAATCAAAGACCAGGCATGGTGAAATTAATGGCTGCTAATTCAGCAATTAATTTTTTCTGCTGCTCAACTGGCAAAGTGACGAGGGGTGGACGCATACGTAACCAACCCGGATCTTTACTGAAATGTGCAACTACTGCTTTCATAGCAGCCATCGGAGGGTATTGCATAAATATTGCACGTACCTTGTCTAAAGCCGCCTGACTTTGATCTGCATAAGCATCTTCCCAATGGGCGCCTAAATCGGCAATGGCTTTTGGGTTGATATTAGCCGTAGCAGATATACAGCCAACTCCGCCAGCGCGCATGGTGCGCAGTAAAAATATTTCACTCCCCGCATAGACGCGAAAGCCAGTAGGGGCTAATACTTTAATCACCGACTCAGTGTAATCCCAGTCGCCTGAGCTATCTTTTATGCCGACAACAGTTTTGGGAAAGGCTTCGACTAAGCGTTCAAGTAAATCTAAGCTCAAACCAATTTTGCTCACAGGCGGAATGTTGTAAACATAAATTTGTAAAGCGCTATCGCCGACTTTTTCAATCACTTCAGCAAAGTAAGCAAATAAGCCATCATCCGAAACATCCTTATAGTAAAAGGGCGGCAACATTAAAACACCAGCACATTTAGCCTTGACTGCAGCTTTAGTCATGGTGACAGCATCATCTACCGAACAAGCTCCAGTGCCTGGCATCATGTGGCTTGGATCGAGGCCGCCGCTTAATAAATCATCTAGCACCCGTAATTTTTGGGTGGCCGACATGGAGTTGGCTTCCGAATTGGTGCCAAAAACGGCATGACCAACGCCATTTTTTGATAACCATTGGCATTGTTTTAGCAAGACCTTGGAATTAGGGCTCCCATCTGCATTAAAGGGAGTTAATACCGGCGAAAGAATAGTAGGCAAGGTTGAGGCAATGGGCTTCATAAGGTCTCCAGATCAAAAGGAATTGGGGTAAGAAGAGGTTGCTGTTGAAAAAAAGCGTCGAGATTATCAAGGGTTAAGTTAGTCATAGCAATGCGGGTTTCATTTGTGCCGCTAGCCATATGCGGCGTGAGTACTACATTGCTGAATTTAAAAAATTCAGGATTGGGATTGGGCTCATTTTCAAATACATCTAAGGCGGCTCCAGCAATCAGTTTATTTTCCAGGGCGTGTAAGAGTGCTGCCTCATCGAGCACGCTGCCGCGCGCAATATTTATAAAATAACCAGCAGGCCCTAACGCGTTAAACACTGCAGCATTTGCTATTTTTACGGTGCTTGGCCCCGCGGGGCAGAGCATGATCAAAATATCACTATTAGCAGCTAAGCTGACTATATCGCTATAGTAGGTGTAAGGCACATTTTTTTTATTCGGCCCGGTGTAGCTAATCTGGACTTTAAATGGCGTGAGGCGCTCAACGAGGTCGAGGGCAATCCGACCTAAGCCGACGATGCCCACGCGTTTTCCAGCCAAACTACTGGTTAAGGTATAGGGTCCCTGTGCCCAGATACCGGAGCGTAAATACTGTTCTGCCGCCGGTAGTTGGCGCATTAAAGACAGCAGCAAGCCCATAGTGAGTTCGCACACCGCATCATTTAGCACGCCCGGGGTATTGGTAGCAACGATATTGCGTTGCTGTAAGTATTCGAGCGGCAAATTGTCGTAACCAACCCCACAATTAGCAATGATTTCTAAGTATGGCAATTGATCTAAAAGGCTGATGGGAATAATAGTGGGCGAGCGAGTGAGGATCGCTCTGTACCCTCCAGCTGGGGGCTTATCTTGGGCATTGAGTAGCTTGCCATAGTTATCCTGCAGTAGGCGACGGTCGATTTCAGCCTGCATAGGGCCTGAAAAGGGGCCAACTTGAAGTACCGTGTTAGCGGGAATCATGTCTCTTTATGTTTTCTTGAAATAATGGCACATTGTAAGTGTTTTCTTAATCCTGCTACCCTGATTCTTTAATAACTTTTGGGATAAACCATTGAGCAATTCTGATCCATCCAAGACGTCACCGCGAGGCATGCTAAAGGGGCTGACACGTTATGGCGACGCAGGATTTTCGCTATTTTTGCGGAAGGCCTTTATTAAAGCGATGGGCTATAGCGATAGCGCCCTGGACCGGCCAATTATCGGCATCACTAATACCTTTAGCGACTTTAATCCTTGCCATGGCAATGTGCCGCAAATGATCGAGGCGGTTAAGCGCGGCGTGATGCAAGCTGGTGGTATGCCGATGGTATTCCCAACCATTTCCATTCATGAGTCATTTGCCTTTCCGACCAGTATGTATTTGCGGAACTTGATGGCCTTAGATACAGAAGAAATGATTCGCGCTCAACCTGTTGATGCTGTGGTGTTAATTGGCGGCTGCGATAAAACAATTCCGGCGCAATTAATGGCCGCCGCTAGCGTGACTGTACCGGTCATTTCAATTCCTACGGGACCGATGCTGACAACTACTTATCAGGGCGATCGCTTAGGCGCTTGCACTGATTGCCGGCGCTACTGGGCTAAGTTCCGCGCCCATGAAATCGATCAAACTGAAATTGATGCCGTCAATGAAAAATTAGCGCCTACTACTGGCACCTGTATGGTGATGGGTACGGCCAGCACTATTGCTTGCATGGTTGAAGCTGCAGGCATGAGCTTAGCTGGTACGGCAGCGGTACCCGCAGTGATGGCTGAACGCTTTCGTCTAGCTGAGTTTACTGGTCGGCGCGCAGTCGAGTTGGCGCAATTGCCCAATCCGAGTCATTTTTCTAGTCAAGCCATTTTGACGCCACAGTCTTTAACGAATGCCTTTACTGTGTTACATGCCATTGGTGGCTCAACGAATGCGTTGATCCACTTCACTGCAATTGCCGCACGGCTGGGGATCCAGATTGATCTAGAAGCCATTGACCGCTTAGGTCGTCATGTACCAGTACTGGTTGATTTAAAACCAAGTGGTAGCCATTACATGGAACATTTATATGAAGATGGCGGCTTAATGGCGATCCTGCAAGAATTAAAACCCCACCTTTATTTAGATTGCATGACGATTAGTGGACGTACCCTAGGCGAGGAAATTGAGTCTGCTAATAATAAAAAAAGTACGACGTGCGATAAAAAAGTAATTCGAATCGCGACTGAACCCATTTTTCCGGTTGGCGGTTTAGCGGTATTAAAAGGAAATTTAGCGCCACGCGGGGCGGTGATTAAACACTCTGCTGCAACCCCAGCCTTATTACAACATCGGGGACGTGCCGTGGTTTTTACTTCCTTAGAAGATTTAGCCTTGCGCATTGATTGTGATGATTTAGATGTGCGGGCGGATGATATTTTGGTTTTACAAAATGCCGGACCCAAAGGCGCTCCGGGTATGCCTGAGGCGGGATACTTGCCGATTCCAAAAAAATTAGCCCAAGCTGGCGTGAAAGACATGGTGCGTATTTCTGATGCGCGCATGAGTGGTACAGCGTTTGGAACCATTGTTTTACATATCACGCCAGAGTCTGCAGAAAATGGCCCACTTGCCGCAGTTCGTGATGGCGACATGATTGAATTAGATGTTGCTAAGCGCAGCATCACATTACTAGTCGATGAGGCAGAAATTGCGCGACGTTTAGCGGAGTTAGGTGCCCCTAAGGCACGACTAGATATCCCGGCGACAGGGTATCGGCGGCTTTACCAAACAACTGTGACTCAAGCCGATGTGGGGTGTGATTTTGATTTTATGGTGCCAGTTGCTAATCGTTCTGCACCGATCATTAAGGAATACTAAGATGTTATTTACGCCAGCAGAAACCAAAGTTCTTATCATCGGTGGGGGCACAATGGGTGCAGATGTGGCCACGGTTTTTGCCCGCGGTGGCTGCGCTACGCAAGTTTGCGAATTGACTACCGAGCGGCGGGTAGCTTTGCCGACCTACTTTGCTAATCAAATGGCCGAGCTGGGTTATGAAGAGCGTATTCATTTACTGACCACGGCGGGTTCATTAGATGAGATCGACTGGTCTGAAGTAGATTTGGTAGTTGAATGTATTCCCGAGCGCTTAGATATTAAGCAGTCTTTGTTTATTGAATTAGAAAAACGCGCCAAAGTCGAAACAGTTTTAGCGAGTAATAGCTCAAGCTTTCCCATTAGCGCGATCTGTAGCGATTTAAAAACGCAAGCCCGCATGATTGGACTACATTTTTTTATGCCAGCGCATTTAGTACCATGTGTCGAAGTTGTTTATGGTCCAAAAACGTCACCACTTGTCGGTGAAAGTCTGTCACGCCTCATGACTGCATGCGGCATGGTACCGGTAACTGTAAAAAAAGATTTACCTGGTTTTTTAGCTAATCGTTTACAACACGCCCTATCACGCGAGGCCTTTTGGATGGTTGATGAGGGCATTGCTAGTTTGGAAGATATTGATAAGGCCGTGCGCTTTGGCTTTGGCTTTCGTTATTTAGCGGCAGGTCCAGTCTTGCAGCGTGACCATGCAGGCCTTGATATTCATGCCGCAGCAGGCGCTAGCATTTATCCGTCACTCAATAATTCCCCTGAAATTGCGCAATGCTTAGCAGAGCCCGCTAGTCATGGCAAATTAGGCATGAAAACGGGTGAGGGATTTTTTCAATGGACACCGGAAACGATTCAAGCAGAACGCGAGCGCTATAACAATCTCTTAAGAGCTAGCTTGCAATTAATTCAAAAAGAATTACCTGAAATTAAATAAATTATTTTTTAAGATAAATCGGCAATATGCAAGCGCCGTAATTGCGGTGCTAAATAGTAAGTACAGGTTACCACTGCAATTGTGGCAATCCCGCCAAAAATAATTGAGGGCACTAGACCCATTAAGCTGGCAGCAATACCGGATTCGAGTGCGCCGAGTTCATTCGAAGAGCCAATAAAAATACCGTTGATAGCGCTGACTCTGCCACGCATATGATCAGGAGTAGTTAGTTGCATGATCGAACCCCGTATTACCACTGACACTGAATCACAGCAGCCCGATA
>CANKKB010000056.1 GCA_947482555.1 Burkholderiaceae bacterium
TAGCTACCAAAGCCTCGATGGCGCCAGACTTAAAAGCGTCTAAAGTTAAAGTGCGCTCACCTTGACTTTTATCTCCATGCAAAGCGCCCGCTTTAATGCCATCCCGCTCTAGGGCTCGAGCCAACCTTGCACAACCTAAGCGACTATTGGTAAAAATTAAGTATTGCCGAGGAAAGCCCGCTTCAGTGCGCTCATGAATAATGCTCACAATAGCTGCTTGCTTATTTTCAGATGAAACTAAGTGGGCTACCTGCTTGACGGTATCGGCGGCGGCATTTTGTCGAGCTACCTCGACCGTTGCAGGATTGCGTAAATAACTTTGCGCAAGCTTTTTAATTTCAGGTGAAAAAGTCGCTGAAAATAACAAGGTTTGACGTTTAGCTGGAATCAAATTAATAATACGCTGCAAGTCGGGCAAGAAGCCCATATCCAACATCCGGTCGGCCTCATCTAAGACCAGGATTTCGACTTGCGATAAATTCGCCGTCTTTGAACCTAGGTGATCGAGCAAGCGGCCGGGAGTGGCAATTAAAATTTCGACACCAGCACGTAAAGCTGCAACCTGCGGTTGCATATCAACCCCCCCAAATACAACGGCTGTCCGTAAATTGGTATGGCGCGAATAATTAGCGGCATTTTCGGCGACCTGATCACTTAATTCGCGTGTGGGAGTTAATACCAAAGCCCGAATCGGATGGCGCGCTGGAGAAGCGCTGCCACTGGATAAGGGTAATAATTTTTGAATAATTGGCAAGATAAAGGCTGCCGTCTTACCTGTTCCGGTTTGCGCTGCACCCATGACGTCTTGCCCAGTCAGCACAATGGGAATCGCCTTTGCTTGAATTGGGGTAGGAAGGGTATAGCCCTGCTCAGCGATCGCCTTCAGTATGAGGGGATCTAAAGCAAAATCAGTAAAGGCTGCCACGGGGGCATTAGGAGAGTCTTCAGATCCGCCATTGGGCGGGGAATTGGCAGGGGAATTTACTTCAGGAGCAGAATTAATCAAAATACCTTATCAAAATACAAAAAAGCCCTTTTAAATTAGCGGCTTACGAAAGAGCGGCAATGCCGGCTTGGGCGATGCTAGCATCCTCAGAAGATTTAACGCCAGATACGCCTACAGCCCCTATAGTAAACCCATCGACCACAATATTGATCCCACCCTCTAACATGCCACCAATATGTGGCGCCGATAAGAAGGAAATCCGTCCATTATTAATAATTTCTTCATAGACGCGACTTTCACGTTTGCCCATTGCGGCAGCACGAGCCTTTTCTTCAGCGATATAGGTTGAAACAGGAGCGCACTCATCACGTCTAATTAAACCTAAGAGATGACCCCCATCATCACATACGGCAATCGTCACTGCAAAATTACCAGCTGCTGCGAAAGCATCTGCCGCATTCAAAATTTTCTGCACATCAGCTTGAGTGAGATAGGGCTTTTTAGCTAGCATGGTAATTTTTTTCAAACAAGAACAGGGCTGTCGGCTTCTCTTTCAATCTTATTAGCAGCTGATTTTAAGAAATCTTGCGCGGCCACTACGCCACTGGCTTTGGGTTTGTAACCCATATTTTGCAGACCCATTTCAACCCCACTTAAGGCTGCCATGAGGGTTAAGTCATTGCAATCGCCGAGGTGACCAATACGGAACACGCGACCTTTAACACGGCCTAATCCTGTACCTAAGGCCAAATTGAAGCGCTCTAAAATGTGTTTACGCAAAGCATCGGAATCCATGCCCTCGGGCGCCAAAATTGCCGTATTCACTGGTGAATAGGCATTGGGATCTTGACACTGATTTTCTAGGCCCCAAGCAGCGGCAGCACGACGGCAGGCTTCACCTAAACGTTTATGTCGGGCAAAGATATTATCTAAGCCTTCAGTATTCATCATGTCGATAGCTTCATGCAAACCATAGAGCAAGTTGGTATTGGGTGTGCTTGGCCAAAAGCCTTGCTTGTTAAATTCGATGATGTCAGTCCAATCCCAATAGGCACGGGGAATTGTCGCTTTCTTACTAGCATCAATGGCTTTTTGCGAAATCGCATTAAAACCTAAGCCGGGCGGCAACATTAAACCTTTTTGTGAGCCCGCAATCGTCACATCAACGCCCCACTCATCATGGCGATAATCAGCAGAACCCAAACCAGAGACAGTGTCTACTAATAGCAAGGCTGGATGCTTAGCGTTATCAATTGCTTTACGTACTGCAGGAATATTCGAGGTGATACCAGTGGCAGTTTCGTTATGCACGACACAGACTGCTTTAATTTCGTGTTTAGTATCTTGCTTTAAACGCTCTTCAATTAAATTCGCATCAACACCCCAACGCCAAGCAGCATCACCAGGCTTGGAAATAATTTCAGCATTTAAGCCCAATTTTTTTGCTAACACCATCCACAGATGCGCAAACTGACCGGTTTCGTAACCTAAGATTTTGTCGCCAGGATTTAAGACATTGACTAAAGCACTTTCCCAAGAACCAGTTCCAGAGGCAGCGTAAATAATTACGGGTTGCTTAGTTTTAAAGATTCCTTTAACGTCCTCTAAAACCTTTAATGCTAAAGCTTGGAACTCGGGGCCGCGATGGTCAATGACCTGAAAGCTAATTGCGCGCAAAATACGGGGTGGTACTGGGCTCGGCCCAGGTATATTGAGAAAATGGTGGCCCGAAGGGTGTGTGTCAAGTTTCAACATGGAGTCTCCTAAATTAAAAATATTTTTTATGCTATTGATAGCTTGCTAAATACGGTTCTTTGTAGCATTTTGCCATATCTTGCCATATGTTGAATAATTACGTATTCCCTGCCGAAATTGCCTCTCGCTTGCGTAAAAACGTCAAAGGGGCTCTATTTACTGATCTCGCCACTCGCGGCCGCTATGCCACAGATGCCTCGATTTACCAGCAATTTCCTGTGGCAGTCTTGATTCCGCAAGATGCTGAAGACGTTAAAACTGCTCTGGCAGTAGCCGCAGAATTTGCGATTCCTGTTTTACCCCGTGGTGGTGGTACCAGTCAATGTGGCCAAACCACAGGCGCGGCGTTAGTAATCGACAATAGCCATGCCTTTCGCAATATCCTCGAAATAGACCTCAATCGAGCCGAGGCCGAGGTCGAACCAGGGGTTGTGCTCGACCACCTCAACGCCAAACTTAAAGCGAGTGGTTTATGGTTTCCAGTGGATGTTTCAACCGGTGCGCAAGCCACGATTGGCGGAATGGCCGGAAATAATTCCTGTGGCAGCCGCTCCATTGCCTACGGCAACATGGTGCATAACGTGCTTGGCATCGAAGCTTGGTTGGCGAATGGCAAGGTTGGGCAATTTGGGCCTTATGCTCAAAGTTCAGGCGTCGCTAAAGAATTAGGCGCATTTGTTAAAGGTCTGGCCGAGCAACTGCAACCCGAAATAGAAGCCAATTGGCCCAAGGTATTGCGCCGTGTTGCCGGTTACAACCTCGATATTTTTCATCCCCAAAGTGAATTACCGTATACCACTGACAGTAGCGTCAATTTAGCGCATCTCCTCGTTGGTAGCGAAGGTACCTTGGCGTATTTCAAATCATTACGCTTAAAGCTAGCGCCTTTGCCGCAACATAAAGTTCTTGGAGTAGTGAACTTCGCGAGTTTTTACCGGGCAATGGAAAGTGCACAACACCTGGTGAAGTTGGGCCCAAGCGCAGTGGAATTAGTCGATCGCACCATGATTGACTTAGCCCGCAGTAATCCTAATTTCAAGCAAGTCATCGAAACAGCATTAATTGATCCTCAAGCGCTAACCCCTGAAGCAATTCTGTTAGTTGAATTTTCAGGAGAAAGCCAAGCACCTCTGCTAGCACAATTGCAAGGCTTACAAGAGTTAATGGGCGATCTTGGTTTGGCCAATAGTGTTGTACCCATGATTGATGCTAATTTACAAAAGAATTTATGGGAAGTACGTAAAGCTGGTCTCAATATCATGATGAGCCTAAAGGGTGACGGTAAACCCGTCAGCTTTATTGAAGATTGCGCAGTGCCCCTGGAACACTTAGCCGATTATACCCAGGCCCTTACTGAGGTATTTACCAAGCATGGCTCACGCGGCACCTGGTATGCCCACGCATCAGTGGGTACCTTACATGTTCGGCCAATTTTAGATATGCGCCGCGATGGTGCGCAGAAAATGCGTGCCGTAGCTGAAGAGGCTGCAGAATTAGTGCGGCGCTATAAAGGTGCATTTAGCGGTGAACATGGTGATGGCTTGTGTCGTGGAGAGTGGATCTCGTGGCAATTTGGTCCCAAAATTACTGCCGCTTTAGGGGCAATCAAAACTGCTTTTGATCCGCAACATTTATTTAATCCCGGCAAGATCATTGATCCGCCAAAAATGGATGACTCGATTTTGTTTCGGTATCCGCCCAACTACGCCATCATTCCCTTAAAGCCTGCACTTGATTGGTCGGCATGGGATGTACAAAATAATCCGGTTACCGAAGCGATCTCTGCGCCAGGCACGGGTGGCGATCCGGCCTTAGGTTTAGCGAAAGCCATTGAAATGTGTAATAACAATGGTCATTGCCGTAAGTTCGACGCCGAGGTAATGTGCCCAAGTTATCGGGTTACTAGGGATGAAAAACATTTGACCCGCGGACGCGCAAATACTTTACGTTTAGCGATGTCGGGTCAATTGGAGCAGGATGCCATTAGCTTAAGCGATCCATTGGCCACTAATGCAGTTAAAGAAGTGATGGATTTATGCGTAAGTTGCAAAGCCTGCCGCCGTGAATGCCCCACCGGGGTTGATATGGCGAAAATGAAAATTGAATTTTTGCAGCGTTATAAAAAACGGGTCGGTCATTCTGTGCGCGATTTACTGGTAGCACATCTACCACGGTATGCTCCTATCGTAAGCGCATTGCCAGGCTTGCCAACACTACTTAATTTACGCAATCAAGTACCTTTCATCGCCAAACTACTGCAATGGCTCACTGGAATTTCAGCGGCCCGCAGCTTGCCAGTCTGGAGGGCTAAAACACTTTGGAAAAATCAAACTATTCTGCAAGAGAAATATACGCATTCCCCTGATGCTTTACTTCAAGGTGACGGTAAAGGGGTCGTTTTATTTGCCGATACCTTTAATGCGTATTTTGAAAATGAAAATTTCCAAGCCGCAATTCGCTTGCTTGAAACAGCGGGTTATCGCATTCATATTCCACAACCCACTAAAGAGACTCGAACTGAACAAGCGAGTTGTGGCAAACAATTTTGTTGTGGGCGCACTTATTTAGCTGCAGGCATGGTGAATGAAGCAAAAGAGCAACTAGGCACCCTATTGACGCATTTGTATCCCTACGCCGAGCGTGGCATTGCCATTTTGGGTCTAGAACCTTCCTGTTTATTCACACTTAAAGATGAGGCCTTGGTGATGGGCTTTGGCGAGAAAGCTATTACTGTTGGCCAACAAGCGCAGTTAATCGAAACATTTTTAGTTGCAGAATTAAAAGCGGGTCGCTGTCAATTTGATTTAAAGACAGCAACCAAACCAGTCTTAGTGCATGGTCATTGCCATCAAAAAGCCTTTGCAGCACTTACCCCCACCTTAGAATTGTTAAAACAAATTCCTCAAGCTAACCCCCAACTAATTGAATCTTCTTGCTGCGGAATGGCTGGTAGCTTTGGTTATGAAGTGGAGCATATAACCGTTTCTAAGCAAATGGCTGAACTCAGCTTATTGCCAGCGATTCGGAAAGTTCCGAATGCATGGGTTGTTGCCGATGGGACGAGTTGTCGCCATCAAATTCAAGATGGCGTAAACCGAGAAGCCGTGCATATTGCCCGCATTCTGGTCGCCCACTTATAAGTGAGTGGCTCAATCGAACGGCATTAAAAAAGCGGTGCCTCCTCCCCAAAGGTTGCACCGCAAAACGCCAGTGCTTAGTTTAAATGAGAATAGTTATCAACTAAAAATACTAATAAAGCCTTAAATTTATTAGGCTATAAGGCGCCGAAAATAAACACTTACTCTTCACTCAACTGCCGTAAGACCCAGTCAATAACACCCTTTGGGGTTCTAAAGTCAGCTATAGATCTTGCCGCGATATGCGGGTGAACTTCAGCAATCATTTTGGCCAATGATCCGCCTGGGCCAAGCTCTAAAACTACTTTGATACCACTATCGGATAAGGTCTGCATAGCATGTTGCCAATAAATGGGCTCAGCAATCGCTCTGGCTAAAGACTCCATCCCCACTGCAAAATTTGTACAACGATCGCCATTAATGCCCAGTAAAACTGGAGAATTACAGGCTACGACAGTTGTCGAAAAGGAGTTTCGTAAATAAATATTCATTTCACTACTGGCTTTTGCCATTAAGGGAGTATGAGAAGGAACAGAGACATCCAATAATTTTGACCAAACTCCAGAACTTGTTAGCTCCTCAGCAAGCTTACTAAGCCCGTCTTTATTGCCCCCAACAACAAAATGAGTGTCCTCATTAATAATTGCTACATAACTTAAACCCCCATTTAAATGCTGATTAAGTCTTGCTAAATCTATTCCACGAACTGCAAGCATGCCAGAATTAGGCGGAGCATACTGATCCATCAAAGATGATCTTTTGTAGGCAATCTGAGCAATCTTCTCAATTGGTAATGATGTTGCACATCCCCATGCAGAAACCTCGCCAACACTATATCCAGCAAACATCATTGGAATTGGTAGCGCCTCTTTAAGAATGCGCCAATTTGCCATCGCTGAGGCCACAGCAAGTGCTTGAGATAGAGGGTTTAAGTCGTGAGGCGATAGCTTGCCAACTTCAGCGTAAAGATTGGAGCTAAAAATTGAGGAAAAAATTTCTACTACCTTTACACCCTCGTGCTGTAACTTTGAAAAAGTTAAGGTATCTGCACTTAAATTTCCTTGCCCTGAACAGACAATTGCGAAGTTAGTCGCTAAATTAGCCATCAAGGGTCAAATCGAGATAATCAATAAAAAGACAGGCTCCTAATAAGTCAGCACACCCTCCAGGACTTAGTTTTCTTGCTACAAATTGATGGTGAATAGATAAAGCATGTTGATACCAGTCGGGATTTAAAACGCCGCCTTCCTGCAAGAAATAAAGAGCTTCATTCCGCGCAAACAAAAGTCCATCTAATCCCCCCCGATGCAATAAATTCGTATCGTCAGTTACTGATAATAGTTTAAAAAAAGTATGGATGCGGGCTAATTCAGGATCTTGGGTCTGAAACAAAACCTTCCGGTAGGCTGGTAAACCAATTTGATAGACAGTTCTAAAACCACTCTGCGCCTCACTTAATGCCCCGCCCGTACCATGTTCTTTAAAGATTTTGAAGCCATTGCTGTCACTGCTCCGTTGATGTTTAATTAATTCCGCGCCCCAAAGCTCAGTCACAATTTCACCAAGGGATTTCAATTGAATATTATTCTTTAATTGATAGCCAGCTGCAGCAGCCAATAAGCCTAAATTAAAAATAGCTCCTCTATGGGTATTGCGGCCATTAGTGGCGGTCAGCATTCTTTGCTCGCCTGAGATTCCCAACTCACGTAATACTTCAAATTTAAGCCCCCTAAAACCCGCTTCGGCAATTTGAAAAAAATAAAAACGCAAGGCAAAAATGCTGCTAGAAAAGTGGCTAGCCGACATATCAGAATGGCTACCAGAATCCTCAAGACTAACTAAACCAGGCTTAGGAAAGGTAATTAACTCATGCCAAAGAGCCAATAAACAAGCATCTCTAATTTTTTTTTGTGTGTTTACTAGTGGGCCAATTGATTCATGAAGGGCTTGCTTGAAAATTAATGGCCTCATTCTAATTGCGCCCAAATTTCACTACAATTTTGCAGTGTAGGCCCCTGGTCTGACTTGACTAATATTTTGTCAGGCATCATTGCTAGCTCACGCCAAGCCACGGTGTTGCCATCTGGTAACTCTAATTCGCCATCGAGTCTAATGGCGTATAAATTGCTGCATTTAACAAGCGCAGCAAAAATCTTTTCAATGGTATTGCGACCATGAGCTTGAATTAATAAATCTAAATCTGACTCCTCTGTCATACATGTTGATTTTTGTGCATGACTCCAGAATGCAGATCCATATACCCGAATTTCAGCTTCGACTCCTTGAAGTAATTGCAATAAATGGGTGGCACATAAATGATGTTGGAGAGGCAAATACTCCAGAACTGAAGATAATAAAAGCGGTTGCTCAACCTTATCGATAACTGTATTTTTTACTAAAAGATGCAGACGCTGCTTGCTATCGAGTGATCCAAACTGTAGCAAGCCAACGGGCATCAAGCCTGCTGAGGCTAGATTAGCTGGCCCAGAAGCTCTGCCTACTAGAGGCTTATTTTGGTGAATCCAGGATACTAAAAATTTTAATTTTTCCCTAGATTCGTCGCGTTCAAAAAAAACTTCGCCAGCATCTGCTGGTCGAATCCAAATCTGCCGATGTCGCCACGGCGCTAGGGCGGCAATTTCATACATGGGTATTAATAACTGAATTAATAACTTCAAAAGCTAATGTTCTGCCGCCTCTTTCAAGACCTAGTTTTGCACGCTGATCAAGCCGCTCACTTTGACTCAAAGCCTGCTCAATTGGGGACGATAAATCATTTGCCAAAACCGCTTCTAATGCCCCAAGTACCACGTAGTTGTTAGCTCCAGGCCCAAATATAGGAGAGCTAGCACATAGCTCCTCTAGTCTTTCTAATGGAATTTGCATAATGCGTGACATTGCAGAAAGTGCCATCACGCGAATTTGAGCGCTCTCCAAGGCAAATGATCTATCGGCGATCATTCCTAATGCAAGGTAACCGCCACTTACGGCTTCCTTATAAACAATACTAATTAGTTTGTGACCACGCATTCGCGCAAGTTCGAAGCACATTGATAGATGGGCTAAATAGCCAGCATTACCAAGCAACTCATCACGCCGTGACAAATTTTGCCCTTGTGTATCCACCAAAATAATGATTGGTCTTTGGGGATGATTTTGAATAATTTCAAGCACTTTCCCAGCTAATGCAAAAGCCAAATCGACCCCAATGGGTGCGCTATTAATTGTGCCTAGCAGCGCAACGACACCATGATGTGTTTCTGCTTCGCCATGCACCATATCCCCTGAGGACATTAAATTAAAGCCCAAGGGAAATAATTGCTCACAAGCCGAATTAGCATTAATCATGATCTCTGACCCGATTTGCAATAGCAATAAAAGATTCATCGTCAAGACCAGGAATTTGGTCAGGATTCTGAATGCCCATTTTGGCCCAGATATCAAGAGCATCAGCACAGTCACTAAATTTTTCTAATCTCTGGCCTAAGCTTTTATGCTGCCTTAATAATCCCTCCAGGCTAAGTGGAACTGGTTTGCCGAAATAAGCTGCGATGGTCGCACGTATATTTTCAATTGAATCTTTTGTATAGGCTTGCGCTTCATTTTGTAAGTAGCGATGCTTACCCCCCATGGTTCTCCATACTAAGGCCTTATCGCGAGCATCAAATTCTTCAACCCCTTTTTGCGACTCAATCACCTCAGGACCCGAAACTGATAAGCGACCCTGTTCAGTAATTAAAACGTAATCGCAGCATCTCGCCACAATTCCAATGCCGCCATATATTCCATTTGAACCAGCAGAAATCGCAATTACAACTACGCCCATTGAGCGCGCCTTAAATAAGGCTCTTTGTATTTCAGATATGGCAATAAGTCCAGCATTGGCTTCGTGAAGACGGACGCCCCCCGTATCTAAAATTAAAATAACGGCAGTGGGTTTTTCTATAGCAGCCCGTTCAAGTAAGCCGGTTAATTTTGCACCATGCACTTCACCCACAGAGCCGCCCATAAAGCCGGGCTCCTGAGCTGCGCAAAATACTTTCCTCCCCTCCAGTAAGCCTTCCCCTATGACGATGCCATCGTCAAAAGCAATTGGCATGCCGAGCGTTTTTAAGTGTGGGCTAGAGATCCGCTTAGATGGGGGCAAAATCTCCTGAAAACTTGCTGCGTCTAAAATTAATGAAATACGTTCACGTGCTGAAGATTCATATAGACCAGAAATATTTTCTAATCTCATGGTGTTTCTTTCCA